>JASHTU010000034.1 GCA_030040395.1 Acidobacteriaceae bacterium | reverse complement strand
CGCGATGGTCTGTGATCAGGATGGCGTCGGGAGAGAAATCGAAGAGGCTTTCAATCGTGGATTGGGCAAATTGCGATTGGGCGCTCTGCATCGAAAGAGCGGCGACCTCCTGTGGGGAATCCGAAGGGCCCATTTTCCTGTTACCGACCTTACCCGCACGATACACCGGGCTCCGGTGGTTGCGCAACGCCGAAAGGGCAGGCCAGGAGGGTACTGTCGCTGGGCGGGGCCTTACGCCGCCTTGGGGTGCAGGCGGGCGTGCGGTTTGGGCTGCCGCGCGGCCATCCGCGTAGGAGGCGTGGGCCTGCGAGAGAACAGAACCGCGGCCCAGCCCAGCAACAGAACCCAACTGCCCACGGCTAAAACATAGGCCACAGCGAGCCTCAAAAACAGCGCAGCGAGCTGATGGAGGATGGCTCCGTGCGGCTCGGCGGCGAAGAGGCGGCCGGGCAGCGCCACGCCGCCGAGGGCGGCCAGGACGATCGCAGTCCACCAGCGCCAATCAAGGAGCACGCGGCTGATTTCGCGCCACGGCAATCGCCGGCCCCACTGCGCCGCGGCCATGAAGCAGGGAACGACAGCCGCCGGGGCCACAATCCAGCGCAATACCCAGATGCCGGCCTCCAGCCAGCGCTCGGCGCGCAACGGAGTGAAGAGCGTTGCCTGTGATTGCGCGTGCGCGCCGATCCATGCCGCCCACAGCGGGACGGCCTGTTCGCACCAGGCCAAGACAGCCCAAATCGCCGCGATAGCCGCCGACCAAGCCAGGAGCGCCGAGGCGCCCCACAACAGCCTCGTGCGCCTGCGGTCTTCGCCCATCAGACTGCGCATGGTAATGGCCTCCAAGGTCAACATGGCGGCGGCGAGCCCGGGCGGCGCCAGCGAGAACAAACCTGCCTGCCAGGCGGGCTCAGGAGGCGCTGCAGCCCAGGCGATTCCGGCCAGGATGAAGCAGAGGATGGCCCAGAATTGGGCTCCCACCCAAGCGCGGCTGCGGTGCAGGCGGCAAGCAAGATCGGCGAAAAGGCTGACGGCGGGAAAGGGCCGCACTGCGGCAAGAGGCGCCATGGCCGAAGCCGGCCTCATTGCCGAAAAATCACTCACTACCGCACCTCCAGCGGTCGTGGCTGGCAGCGCCTTCGGCGTGAAGTGAACAGAGAAACCCGGTCAGCGCCGGTGTGGGGATCGAAGTCGCCGCAGATCATCACCTGGCCTCGGCCACTAAAGTGTGATGCGAACGCCGTTCAGAGATTTGCCAGAAGGCAGCCAGGCGGTGATTCGGATGCGAGCAGGCAACCTTTTTGCGGCCGGGCGTGGCGGGTCAGAGGTCCGCGGATGGCCGTCGGGGCTCCGGGAAACGGCAAGGGAACCAGCATGGAAGCGGGATGGTGGGGATGCCTTAGACGCCTTCCACGATGGCCGGCGAATTCCGCCAGGCGCAAGAGAATTACAAAGATGGCGAGAGTCACCACGACAGCAAGGAGCATGCGCGTAATCCATCGGGTGCGGTTGGCTGCGGAAACCGAAGAAGGTTTCGATCGCCGGCGGCGCAGAGACGGCGTGGAGGCGCGAGGTTTGGCGCGCGGGTTCACGGAAGTGAATCGAAGAGCGGGCGCATATCTTATATGCGAATCTTATAGCGCGGCTGGCCGCCGCGTCACTCGAAGCCGGAATCGCAAGTCGACGCGACCCAAGGATTCTCTGCTTAGACAGGAATGCAGGTTGCTTCCGCGTTCGAATAAGTCGCCACGCCGCGCCCCGCTCTGCGCAGCGGCCACGATGGTGGAGAAACGCAGCGGTGGGCGACAAAAAGGCCGCGCTGATTGCGGCTCCATTCGCGCATTCCATCAATCAAGGAAGTTAAGGCGCGCACCATCGAAGGAACGGAAATAACATCCAGTGCAGCGCGATTGCATGCAGTTCTACCTGAAGGGTTGCGTTGCCCGATGCGCAAACTAGGTTGTCTTTCTTCGTCGCATGAGGAAATTCCGTTTGCAGAGTTCACCGATTAGAGGTTATTGTATCTGGAGTGAGAAAGCCGCGGGCCTTGCAGTGCGATAACTCAGAGCCTGCGGAGACATTCCCGATGGCGTTTTCCGCTTGGCGTCCGGGGTTGAACCTCTTCTAGGTTGAGCAATGGAGTGGCAACCAATATAAGCCCTGGCTTTGCGGCAACCGAGCACTTGCAGAGACCGTAGGAGGTTTTATGGGAGTATCCGAGATCTTAGCTTCAGTCGATCGTGAGATCGCAATGTTACAACAGGCGCGCGCGCTGCTGAGCGGCAACTCCGCGGCTGCGCCCAAAAAGAGGGCGGACAGACGCAAGAGAGCGATAGCTACAGTGAAATCGATCGCGTCCAAACCGGCAAAGAGAGTAAGGAAGAGGAAGCTGACCCCGGAAGGACGCAAGCGCATTGCGGAAGCGGTAAGGCGCCGCTGGGAAGCCCAGCGCAAGGCCGCAGCGGCAAAGTAGCGGGATAAGTTGCATCGAAAAAACGAAAGCCGAAAACCGAAAGTCAGAGAACGGTCTTAGTTAGCGCCGCGGTGTTTCCCATCCGCCCGACTCGGCAGAGCGGAAGATGGCTTCGATGACGGCCATGTTGCCGATCGAGTCTTCAAGCGGAACGGGAACCTCGACGTCTTGCTGCGCCGCCTTGGCGAAGGCGTCGCCCTGCAATGTGTACTGATCGCCGGTGGGAAACGTCTCTTCGCGAATGCCGCTGCCGCTGAGGTCGCCGGTTGCGTCGATCAACAAGCGCGTGGGGCGATCAGGAGGCGCATTGAAGGGAATCTCGATTTCGATGCGCCCGCGCGAGCCGAGAAAATTCACTTTCTGGTAGGGAATCATCTGCGTGCTGCAGATAAAAGTGGCGTGGCCGCCGGCAAAATCGAGCAGCGCCGAAGCTAGCCGGTCCGTGCCTAACTTGGGATCGCGCTCCAGGAGCGCAACTACGCGCTGCGGCTCGTGGCCGAAGGCGTAGCGCGAGGCGTGAATCAAATAGCAGCCGATATCGTAAACACCGCCTCCGCCGGTCTCCACGCGATTGCGGATATTTTGCGGATTCACGTTGAAGTAACTGAAGACGCCGGTGACTGCGAGCAAGTCACCGATGGTTCCCGCGTCGAGCAGCGCGCGCAGGCGCAGCCATTGGTGAAAACTTCGAATCATGAAGGCTTCGCAAATTTTGACTCCGGTGCGAGCCCGCACCTCGAGCAAGGTCTTCGCTTCCGCCACCGTCATGGTCAAGGGCTTTTCGCACAGCACGTGCTTGCCGGCCGCCGCAGCCTTCGCCGTCCACGGCGCGTGAAGCTGATTGGGCAGCGGATTGTAAATCGCGTCGATCTCCGGGTCGGTGAGCAGCTCTTCATAGGAGCCGTAGGCCTTGGGAATGCCGAGCGCGGCTGCCGCTTCGCGCGCCTTGGCCAGATCGCGCGAAGCGATGGCGGTCACCGTGGTGCGTTCGCCATGCTGCATGGCGGGAATGACTTTTTTGATTCCGATGTTGGCGGTGGAAAGAATTCCAAAACGAAGCTTCTCCGGCATAGTGGCATGATACAGGGTTGAGGCGGAGACCAGGCTCCCCATTTATTAAGATGGTGGTCTCCAGATCCCCGAAACGCGGGACCTCCACCCACGGACCAAGATCTGTCCGCGGAGACGGCGGTCCTGGGACGCCCGAGACTGGTGCGACAGCAAGCGGTCAGAAATCTAGAGCCTGTTATTAACTTTCGCGCGTGCGGCGCTGGGAGCCAATTTTCTCGAGTTCTAGGAGCGAGGAGGGACGCATACCCCGGGGCCCCCGCGGATGCGCTTTTCGTCCGTGGGGTGGATACCGGGTGTCTGCTAGCGACGAGCGACAACGAAATCGGGAAAATTGGCCCCAGCCCGAAGGGTTGCGGAGAAAATTGGGCCATACTTTGTTGTCGGCCTCGACCTTGGAACCGCCAAAGCCTTCGGCCTCCGCCGCGTCTGGCCCAATTTTCGCTCGCAACGCTGCGCACGGGAAAGTCAATAACAGGCTCTAATCTGTGCAGGCGAAGGCGGCGGCAAGTTCAAGCGCTTCTGCGGCGTCGGCGGCCACGCGCAGCAGAGCGCGGTCGTCGGGCCGCACGAACCCCGCAGTTACCGCGGAGTCGAGAAATGCAAGCAGCCCATTCCAGTAGCCCAGGGTGTTGACCAGGATGCAGGGCTTATGGTGCAGCCCGATCTGCGCCCAGGTAACCGCTTCCATGAGTTCGTCGAGCGTGCCGTGGCCGCCGGGCAGGGCGATGAGCGCGCAAGAGAGCTGATGAATGCGGGCTTTGCGCTCGTGCATGGTGGCGACGATCTCGAGCGAGGTAAGACCGGTGTGCGCAATTTCGCGCTCCTCCAGCACCTGGGGCAGCACGCCGATGACTTCGGCCCCACGCGCGAGCGCCGCATCGGCCAATGCGCCCATCAAGCCGCGGCTGGCCCCGCCATAAACCAATCCCAGCCCCGCCGCCGCAATGGCTTTACCGAGCGCGATGGCCTCGTCGCGAAACTCAGGCTGAGATCCATAAGAAGAGCCGCAAAAAACGCCGACGCGGCGCAGGCCATCGACTTGGATTGTGGTCATGGTGGTTTCAGGATAGCGCGCAAGCCGGATCATGCTCGCGCCAAGCCGATCGGGACCGCGAATTGAAGGCGCCGCGCGGCTTGCTACCTGGCCTTCGCGTTCAACTCGCCCAGCACGCGCTTGAGGTCGTCGAGCTTTTGGCCGGCTTCGGCCAGCTTGCCCTCCGAAGTCAGGCGCTGGTAATCGGAGAAGTCCCGCCCTGCCTGGGTGATGAGCGCGTTCAAATCGGCTGCAGGTTGCGCCGCTGCGGACGGAGCGGAAGCCGGCGCGGCTTGCGGCGCCTCCGCCGTCAACGACGAGGCTCCCGAACCGAAGAGCGCAGAAGCGGCGGTGTCGAAGTTCGGCCCATAAGCGAGACGGTCCTGCAGCGCCAGCACCACCAGCCGCAACTCCGGCATGGGGCTGCGCTCCGCCTGCAAATAAATGGGCTCCGCGTATAAAAGGGCGTGGCCGCATGGAATCACCAGCAAGTTGCCGCGTCGCACGTGAGAGCCCTGCTGGTTCCACAGCGTTAATTGGCCTGAGAGCTGCGCGTTCTGGTCGATACGCGCCTCAATTTGCTGCGGGCCATCCACCAGCCGCGTCTTGGGAAAATCGAAGACCACGGCCGTGCCGTAATGCGCGCCGTCACTGCGCGCCGCAACCCAGCCGATCATGTTATTGCGGTTGATGGGAGTAAAGGGCAGGATTTCCGCAAACTCCAGGCCGCTCGATTCGCCGGGGATGGACATGAGCACAAAATTCGGGGGCATGAATTGTGCGGTTTGCTCGCCGCCTTCGCCCAGGCTGGTTTCGGTGGCCACGGTCCACTGGTCTTCGCGGTTATAGAAGACCTCGGGGTCGGTCATGTGATAAAGACCGTAGACCTGGGCCTGCAGGCTAAGCAGCAACTCGGGGTAGCGCACGTGTTTGCGCAGCCACGCGGGCATGGTGGAGGCGTCGCGGAACAATCCCGGAAAGATGTCCCGCCATGCTCCGATGATCGGATCCGCGCTATCGAAGACATAAAACGTCGTGGTTCCGTCGTAGGCGTCAATCACCGCCTTCACGCTGTTGCGCATGTAGTTCAATTCCTGGTCGCCCAGGCTCGCGTGCGCCGAGTAGGGATAGGTGTCGGACGAGGTGAATGCGTCCATGATCCAATACAGGCGGCCGTTGTCGCCCACCACGATATACGGGTCGTTATCGAAGGTAAGAAACGGCGCCAGGGCGGCCACGCGGTTGCGCACATTGCGCCGCATCAGCAGCCGGCTCTGCGCGGTGATGTCGTCGCTGAACGGGACCTTGGTGACGTCGCCGAGATCGAACGC
>JASHTU010000395.1 GCA_030040395.1 Acidobacteriaceae bacterium | reverse complement strand
TTCATATTTCCGCGACCTCTGGCTCACCGGAATCGGCCGCACCCGCGACTGGCTCATGAACACCGGCGTCAATCCCGCCCTCCAGTACGTCACGGCGTTGATCGCGCCGGCCGTAATGGCCGCGGTGATTTCCTATTTCCTCCAACGCACCGGCCGGCAAACGGTCCTCCGCGGCATTGCGGTCGCCTTTTGGATGTGGCTGGGCGTGGTGGCCACCATCTTCGCAACCGATTATGTCTTCGAGGTGCGCACCTGGGCGCTCTACGCCATCAACGCCGGCTTCTGGCTGGTCGACATGATGATCATGGGCATCATTGTAGGCGCCTGGAAGGCGAAGGCAGCGCCAGGAGTTTCAACCCCGCCTCCACCAAAGCCGTGACCCCCGTTCCCTGGCTCTATCACTCGGGCGGCGGGTAGAACGGCAGCTTCTCATTCTTCTCGTTCGCCCGTCGCACCGTGGCGTCATCGAGCAGCAGCGCCGGTGCCAGCACCGTCGTCGGCACGTCGCCGAAATAATTGGTCACCAACAGATCTTTTCCCGCGGCCGTTACGCCCGTGCGCAGCGTCCGCTGGTCGACATCGTCGAGGACCGCTCCGCGCACCAGTTCCCGTTTGCCGTCCAGGCCTACGCGATAGAGCAGCCGCGGCGCGCGTGCGCCGCCCATGGTTTCCACGTAGTAGACGCTCTGGAGGCCGTTGTCTTTGCCCAGCGCGAGCAGTCTTCGGTTCAATTCCTCGTCCGAGAGTCCGTTCGCCGCCGAGACCTTCAAAACGCTCATCGAGGGACGCGCGCCGCCGGCAACTCCGGCGCGCCCGTGCCCGTTCGATTGCGGAAAGTCTTTCACCGGCTCGCGCGACACAAGATAGTTCTCGAGCCGCCCATCCGCGACCAGCTTCACGGCCTGCGCCGGCACGCCTTCATCGTCCACGTCGTACGCGCCCACCAGGCCCACGCCGTCGTAGCTCTTCAATCCCGGATCGTCGACCACTTCCATGAACTCGGGCAACACCCGCGTCTGATAGCTCGAAGCAAAGGGCCCGTTGGTCCGCGCCTCGGCGCCGAGCGGTGGGCGCGTGGCCCCGACCCCACCCGCCAGCAGCGAGCGCACCACTTCAGTCGCCGCGTCAGCACTCAACAGCAACGGTCCGTGATACTCCTCCCCCACCAGCGGCGCCTTGCGCAAATCTTCAACCGAAACAATCAGCGCCGCCGCGCGCCGCGCCATGGTCTCAGGAGAATCCAGATCCTTGGGTGAGTTCGCCGTTGACGCATAGGAGCGGTCCAGACGCATTCCGTCCGCCGCCTGCGCGCCCACGGCAATGCTTTCTCTGTATTCCGTCTCCGCCTTGCGCACAATGGTGCCCTCGCTCGTCACCAGCCAGGTCGTCGTCGCCCGCGCATGAAAATCCGCGGTCGAATATTCAACATCCCCATCGGCCGCTTTCGCTTCCGCGTCCGTGCGGTAAATTCCGCTCGCTTGCGCCACGCGTTCGGCCCACGCCGCCTCGTCGAGCTTCAAGCTTGCCGGCGCGGCCAGTGAAATGATCGCCTTCTCGTGGCTGAAGTCGTCGGCCTGCGGCGGCGTTTGCACTTCTTTAAGCGCGGCCTGTTTCTGCGCGTAGGCCACCAGCGCGCTCTTGTACGCCCGATCCGTTGCGTCCCACAGCGATGAACGAATCGCGATCGGATCGTCGTCCAGCGCTGCAATCACCAGCGACCCATCGCCGCGCCCGCCCGAGCTGTCGGTCTTGTAGTCACCCACCCGCACCGTCACCCGCGCCACGCGCTGGTGCACGCGGTCTGCGCCTTCGCTCGCCCCGAACTCCGCTTGCGTCGAGTAGTCGTCCACGTCCTCAATCCGGTATTGGATGAAGAACGGCTTCTCGAAGCCCTTCAACTGCAACTGGCTCATGCTTCGATCCATCTCCTCGAGCATGGCCTTGAGCACGGGATCCTTTTCCGCCTCCGCACGGGCCTGCTGAGCCGCGGCGAAGCACGGCGCGCTGAGGCTCAAGCTCAGCAATCCCAACCCTGCCGTCCACAAAACTGAGCCATTCCCCCTCATCGCGCGCCTCCGCTGCCGCCGCTGCTCCTTGTCCCCTTGTTCCCTTGTTCTCTCGTTCCCTGTTCTTCCCCCGGAATCGGCAAAATCGGCGGCCGCGCCGTGCCTTGCTCCTCCTTCTGCGTCTCCAGTTCGCTCAGCAGCATGGCCGGCGCCACCGCGCTCACCGGGATCGATCCCGATTCCGCTCCGCAAATGCCGTTGAACACCTCGCTGCGGTCGCTGGTCGCCAGAATGCTTTTCATCGCTGCCAGCGGCGTGCCCACAATGCTCACGCCGCGCACCAGTTCGTCCGGCCGGTCATCCACATACACCCGCCACACCACCAGCGGAACCACAGAAAACGCCTGCGGCGAACTGCGCGTGGTGAGCGCGAAGCCCGAAGAAATGTCCTCAAAATAAAGTCCGTACGGTTTGCCCTGCTTTTTCGCCTCGGCGATCAGTTCCTTCCGCAGTTCCGCCTCGGAAACCGTCTTCGTCGAAGTCACAATCAAATTCCCCTGCCGTCCCGTCGGAATGTGCCCTGTCTCCGCGCGCCCGTGCCCGTTCGAGGAGCTGAAGTTGGCAATCGGCAGCCGCGACATCAGAAACGTCTTCAGCACCCCGTCGTTGATCAGGTCCACGCGTTGCGCCTTTTCTCCCTCATCGTCGTACGCGTAGTTTCCGCTCAGCCACGTGCCGCCGAACTTCATCTCGGTCGGATCGTCGGCCACGGAAAGAAAGCTGGGCAACACCGCCTTGCCCACGTCTTTGGTAAACGTCTGTCCCTCCTCGTCGCCGCGCTGCCGCTGGCCCTCCAGCCGGTGTCCCAGCACCTCATGGAAGAACACCGCCGCCGCGCGCCCCGACAAAATCGCTGGCCCGTCGAACGGCTCCGTCACCGGCGCCTTGCGCAGCGCTTCCAGGCTCGCGCCCAACTGGCGCACCGCCGCCTCCATCTCCGCTTGGCTCGGCAGCCCATCGACCGTCTCCGCCTCGAAGGTCTGGTCGCGGAACAAATCCATCCCGTCGTCGGCGCGCGTCGCCGCCATCACCACAAGCCGCGCCTCCAGGTGCGGTGTCACCACTCTCGAACCCTCCGACGAAGCGTAATAGTCGGTCTCGTTCTGCGCCGTCAGCGCCACCATGTTCTGGTACACGTCCGGGTAGTCGCGGAAAACCCTCGAAAGCGCCCGCACGCGCTGCTCCCACGCCTCGCGGTCCACACTCACCCGCGGGGCCGCCTCGCCTATGTGTACCTGCGGCGCCTCCTCGCTGAAGTCCGGCGAAGTGTCCTCTTCCTTCGCCCGCACCTGCGCCTCCGTCTTCACACGCAGGTAATTGTCGATGGCGTTCCCGTAGCCGGTGTTCGTCGCCAACCACAGCGACCGCGCCAGCGCCTCGCGATCGTCGTTCAGCGGCAACTGCATGCTGTTCACCGCCGAGCCGCGGTGGTCGCCGTGCGTGTTGTCCAGCTTGGGGCTGCCCACGCGCACCTGCACGTCGGCCATGCGCACGTGGTTCGCGCCGCTCTCCATCAGCGCCCCGTACTCCGCGCGAATCGACACAAAGCTCG
>JASHTU010000394.1 GCA_030040395.1 Acidobacteriaceae bacterium | reverse complement strand
ATACGCACCAGGATCGCGTGGTGATTTGTCTCTCCGGCGCGAAACTCGAACATATTCTCGCCGACGGGCGCACGCAGCCCTCGACCCTGAAAACCGATGAGGTAGTGTGGCGGCGGGGACAAACGCACGTAGGGCACAACCTCGGCGACACCGATCTGTGGGTGATTGCGGTCGAGCCGAAGTGAGCGATCGCCGGGGCGCGGCAGCGGGGAACGCGGAGGCGCACACGGACCGCCCAATCTGAATCCTGAGTCACGATAGGGATGTGGAAGAGAGGGGAAGGTCGAGACGAAACACCGTACCCCGGTGCAGCTCGCTGGCCACGGTCAATTCGGCGTGATGCATCTCGGCGATCCACTTGGCGATGGCCAGGCCCAAACCGGCGCCTTCCACATGACTGCGCGAAGGATCGGCCCGGTAGAAGCGGTCGAAGATGTGGGGCAGATCGGCTTCAGAGATGCCTGCGCCGCTATCGCGCACCAGCACGGTGGCCTGTTCACCAGCGGTGCTCAGGGCGACGTCAATGCGGCCGGGGGCCTGGGTGTATTTGAGCGCATTATCGAGCAGGATCCAGATGAGTCTGCGCAGGGTGGTGAAATCGCCGAGAACGTTCACGAGGCGCGAGGCGCTCAAAGAAACCGTGAGCGCCAGGCTCCGTTCCTCCGCGATGGGGCGCGCCATGGCGCAGGCCTCTTCCACCACATCGGCGAGATTCAGCGATTCCAGGGCTTTGTCGTTGCGCGCGGCGTCGGCGCGCGCCAGCGTGAGCATGTCTTCGAGCAGCACGGTGGCTTTGGCGGTTTCTTCGACAATCTCCGCAAAGCAACGGCGGCTTTCGGCGTCGGCGTGGGGGTTGCGCAGCGCCACCTCGGCGACCGTGCGCACGAACGAGAGCGGTCCGCGCAGCTCGTGAGAGGCGTCGGCGGTGAATTGCTTGATTTGATTCACGGCCGCCTCCAGGCGCGCAAGCATGGCGTTGCAGGTTTCAGCCAGGCGCTCGAGCTCGTCGCCGGTGCGGGTGGCGGGCAGCCGCTCGGAGAGGTTGCGGATGCTGATGGACCGGGCCGCGGCGGTGATCCGGTCCACGGGCTTCAACGCCCTGCGGCTGAGCCAGTAACCGCATACGGAGGAGATCAGCAGCAGGAGGGGAGCGGAGGCCATGAGGCCTTCCCAAAAGCGGTCCAGAACCAGTTGATTCTCCGCTTGGGGGGAGGCTGCCGCCAGATACACGGTCTCGCCGTCGAGCGACGACCGCCGCGCCAGGGCCCAGAAGTTCCGCGACTTCACGAAGACGAACTGGCGCGCAGCGCCCGGGTGAATCGCCGGCCAGGGAAAGGCCTGCGCCGCCGGCGTAGGCGAAGGCAGCGCGTGTGAGCTGTCGGCGCGGAAAATTTCGGCGAGGCCGCCGCCAGTGGCGCGAGCAAACTGCTGGTAATCCGCAAGACGGCTGGCGGCGTTTTCGTTTTGGGTCTTGTTCAACAGCGCCTGGAGGCGATCGAGGCGATGGCTCAAGGTGAGATAGCGCTCGTTGACCAGGGTGCGCTTGAGATTGAACCACATTGCCGCGCCGAAGAGCACCCAGCCGGCGAGAAAGATGGTCCCGAACCACACCGTGAGCCGCATCGAGATGGAGGCGCGGTGTTTCAACATCTTTCGCTCCGCAGGCAGTAGCCGACGCCGCGCACGGTGTGCAGCAGATCGATCTCGCCGGGGTGCGTAATTTTGCACCGCAGGGCGCGAATGAAGACGTAGAGGCTGTCGTAGCTGACGTCGGCGTCGCTGCTCCATCCTTCTTCAATGAGCACGGCATGGGGCACGACGAAGCGGGCGCGGCGCATGAGCACGCCGAGCAGCGCGCACTCGGTGCGGGTAAGCGGAGCGATGCGCGCGCCGCGCTGCAACTCGAATTGATGCGGGCGCAAGACCAGATCTTCAAATTCGAGTGACGTAGGCGCGCAAACGGGAACCCGGCGCGCGGCGGCGCGCAGTTTGGCCATCAGAACGTCGAGGGCGAAGGGCTTGGTGAGGTAATCGTCGGCGCCGGCGTCGAGCCCGTTCACAATGTCCTGCATCGAATCGCGCGCGGAGACGATGATGGCCTGCGCGCGCATCCGCACCTCGCGCAGTTTGCGAATCACGGTGAAGCCGTCCATGCGGGGCAGCATGACGTCGAGGAGCATGACGTCGTACGCGTCGGTCTTGCCCAGGCGCAGCGCCTCTTCGCCGTCGTAGGCCAGCGTCACAGCGTAGCCCTCGACCTCCAGCGCGCGGCCCAAGTGGCCCGCAAGGCTGCGCTTGTCCTCGACGATCAAAATGTGCATGTCCCGCATCTTATCCCGCGAAGATGAATGTTCAGTAAAAATGGGGAATTTCCACCGATTCCTAAGATTGTCCTTAGACTCGCTTGCCATACTGCCTCTTGGTCACGCGCCCTCCGCGTGTGAATTCCAGTTCGGGAAGGCCCTCATATGTCTGAAATCAAGAGGTCTTGCGCCCATAGCATGGCAGTCGTGTTGTCGTTGAGCCTGTCGCTGCTAAGTCTGCGTGGCTTCGCGCAATCCGCCCGAGTGGCGCCTTCGGGCACGAAGGCATCCATAAACGGCCACGTGACTGACGCTTCCCAGGCCGCAATTCAAAGCGCGCGGGTGGTTGTCACTCCCGGCAACATCGTAACCACTTCCGATCAGTTAGGCGATTTTGTCCTAACTGGACTGACCCCGGGAACTTCCACCGTGACCGTCACTTCGGCGGGCTTTAAGCCGTTCACTCAAAGCGTTACGCTAACTGCCGGACAGTCCGAGGCTCTTACTGCGGTTCTCCAGGTTGGCTCGAGCAATGAGGAGGTGGTGGTCTCCGCCGGCAGCGGGCAAAACATGTTGCAGGCGATCAATGAAGAAGTCAGTTCGCCGGATATCGTCAATGTGATGCCCCAAACCGAGATCCTTGCTCTTCCCAACGCCAATATTGCAGATGCGGTTGGCCGCCTGCCGGGCGTGACCGTGCAGCGCGACGAGGGTGAGGCCGTCTACGTCCAAGTTCGCGGCCTCGATCCGCGCCTGACAAACACGACCATCGACGGCGTAACCATTCCGTCACCGGAATCGAACGTACGCCAGGTCCTGCTGGCCACCATTCCCGCTGACATGGTGCAATCGGTTGAGCTGAACAAGACGCTCTCAGCCAATCAGGACGCAGATGGAATCGGCGGATCGGTCAACATGGTTACGAAGATGGCCGGCGAGGCGCCCACCATCGATGGCATTTCCACGCTAGGCTATTCTCCCATCATGAACGGCCGCTACATGGGCCTCGTGAACTTTACGGTGGGCAAGCGTTTCGGCGCCGCCAAGCGCTGGGGCGTCATCGCCAGCGCCAGCTACGATTACAACGGCCGCGGATACAACGACATTGAGCCGCAACCGGACCTGAACCCCAACGGCAGCGCCACTCCGTATTACGACGACATTACGCTGCGCGAGTATCGCACTCAGCGCCTGCGCTGGGGCGGAACCATGGGCGCCGATTATAAGCTGAGCGATCACTCCAGCTTGGCCGCTCACTTCATCCTCACCGACTTCAAGGACTGGGGCGACAAGTGGACCTATACAATCAACACCTACGACAAGCCGGGCTTCAAGTACTCAATCCGGCATCCGGATTTTGCCATCGGCAGCTTCTCGCTGGGCGGCAACCATATCTTCAACAACAAGTGGTTCACATGGGGTTCCGCTGTCTCGCGTGGCCGCGAACTCAATGCCGGCGGCAATCCGGGAGCTGCCTTCGACGCCAGCAGCGCGTTGACGAGCTGGACAACGGCTAATTGCAAATACGTCGGAGGCCTGAATGGCGATCCCTACCGCCCGCAGTGGACGCCAAGCTGCATGACGCCGAATACCGCGACCCCGGCTGACAACATCTACAGCCTCTCCAATTACACGTTGGACAATATCAACACCAGCACCGGCCTGGCGACTCAACTGAACCTGCAGGAGTGGGGCGCCATGGGGTTCAACTATCACCTCGGCGCGCACTCCGCCACGTTGGAGTACGGCGGCGAATTCCGCAATGCGCACAAGGGCCAGGACGCATACACGCCGACCTACGATTACTGCCCGAATCCGAAGGCGATTCCCTCCTACCCGATTGCCTGCCCCGCTACCATTCCCGCCGCTGTAAACTCAGAGATCTTCGCCAGCGGCTTCCAGGATCCGCACTACTACGACGGCGCCTACCACATGGGAGAAATGACGGACCACTACAAGGTGGATCATTACCTTGCCGCCAATCCGGGACTGCTTCCCCTGGACGTGCCTGCCACCCGTAGCTCGTCTGACTCTGCCAACTACGATCTTATCGAGCGCGTCTCTGCCGGTTACATCATGAACACCTTCTATCTTGACCGATTGCGCCTGCAGATGGGACTACGGCTGGAAGCAACGCACGAGTACGGGTTGGGATATTTGGTGAACCCGGCCGCCGGCCCCAATGGCGACGGGTTGGATAACAGCGGAAACTGGATTGGAACGACACCGGTTACGAATATCCAGTCCTACA
>JASHTU010000393.1 GCA_030040395.1 Acidobacteriaceae bacterium | reverse complement strand
CTCGTCCCACGACGGATGCCGGTTGTATCCGAAGACCAGCTCCGCGCAAATGCGCGACACCTCGCCCGCGGCCTGCGCCGCCTGCGTATGGCAAAGGTCGCTGAGGAACTGCACGGTCCCGGCCAGGCCCTCGGCGGCTGCGGAGTCCTCTGCGCCGTGTCTCTCCAACTCCAGCACATCGAGAATCTGGGCGTGCGAGGCCAGCAGCCAGCACAGCGCGTCGGCCAGCGCAAAGGTCACCCCTTGGCGCTGCCCGTGATAGAGCTTGGCGCCCGCTGGGTCGGCGGATCTCTGCAGATAATTCAGCGTCCACAGCCATACGATCATCGCCGAAGCCAGCGTGCAGGCGCCGGTTCCCGGCCTGTCGCTGGCAATCCGCCGCATCTCCCCCGTCCAGGCGCGGAACTCGGCGAGAAACACTTCGCTCGTCATGGTCACTGTCAACTGCCGCCGCTGCACCGCTTCCGGCCCTTCATAAGTGGCTTCCAGTTGCGCGTCCATCCATTTGTTGGCCAGGAAGCCGGGACAGTCTTCAGTGATGCCGTAGCCGCCCATCAGGCTCACCGCCTCGCGCATCATGTTGGCGCCGTGTCCGGTGTTCCAGAGTTTGGTAGCCGGGCAAAGCACGTTGGCTTCCGCATCCTTCAGCACGAAATTCACCAGCGGATCGCCCTCCAGGTCCTCGCGCCGTCCATCGCCAACTGGAAGCGAGAGCAGTTCAATCGCCCGCTCTTCGCTTTCGCGCAGCGCTTTCATTTCCGTGCGTCCGCCCTGAATTCCGCGCTCCTTCAAAATCGCCGTCTTCTCTTTCTCCTTAGGCTCCAATTCATCAAAGAGCCGCGCCGCTCGAAAGCCCAGCGACGCCGCCGCTTCGCCCGCCGCCCACACATCCACCAGCCGGTGCAACGCGTCCTCGCGTTGCTGGATGCCCTGCTGGTAGCGCACCGAACCCGGCTTCGCGCCCTCGGCGCCGCGGAAGCGCTCGCGCTGATAGCGGATAACCGGCTCCACGGCCGAAAGCAGCTTGGCCGCAGTCATCAGTCCTACCGGCACGCGCGTCCGCCGGAAGACGGCTTCAATCACTTCGCCGTGGTTGAAGTTGGGCGCGATTACTCCGTCTTTCACCGTGTAGCCGCCCACAATGCGGCTCGCCGGAACTTTAAGATGGAAGACCGGATCGCCGGTCGAGGAAAGCTGGTGCACAAGCTTCTTGGTCGCGGTTCCGCGGTCAAATGCGCCTTCATCGCCTTCCTCCAGGATCACCACGCAACTGCCCCTGATGCGCTCATCGTCGGAGTTCACGGCCGCGGTCACAAAGTTGGCGAAGGCGATGTTGGTAATGAAACGGCCGCGCTTGTCCACTTCGAGCCACGGTTCCTCGCCGTCCTTCCACTCGGCGATCCGCAGCTTGCCGCTCAACATGCCCGTATCCACGCCCACGTAGGGAATCGGCTCGGTCAGAGCGAAGGCCCCGCGCCAGGGCTTGCGGTCTTCCCCCGCCTGCGGCGGCGCGGCCAGGGTTTTGTAGCGCTTAACCTGCTCCGGCGTGCCGCGCTCGTGGATCGGCGCCAGGGCCAGAAAGCTCGCAAGGCTCGCCGTTGCCGCGCCGCCGTCTACCCAGGCCAGCTCGAACGCCGCCAGCGCTAGCGCCAAGTTCTTTGGCCCGGCAATGAATCCACCCTCTTCCGGCTCCATGAACGCCGCGGTGACGCCGGCCTGATCGAAAGCTTTCAGCATCGCCTCCTTCCCCGCCGTCCACTCGTGGCTGTTGCGTTCCCCGGCCGCCACCAGGCGCGCCACGGTCCCGCGCGCCACGCTGCGCGCCGATTGCACCAGCATCTGCAGGTCGAAGCGCTCGGCAAACCGCCATTGAATCTGGCGAACCGGATCGCCGGGAAGAATCAGCATGGTCCGGGATGGGGAGAGGGTGATTGGGCTCATGGGAATCGCCTTTCTAGAGTGGCCCTATTTTCGCGGACAATGCCGCCTCCCTCATGTGACACACATCACCCCGGCGGGGAGCCTTCCCACGTCCCCCGCGAAACATCGCAAAGACAAGTCGCAGTGAAACCGGTGATCCCGCACACAATCGCCGCCCAAAGCGATGACTCGATCTCTGTGGGTGCGCGCCATCTCACGCCCCGTCGGCGAGTCTCCTAAGTGATCAGCGTTTAAATTGTGATCTCTGTCGCGCGGTTTGTGATACCTGTCACTGCGGCATTTTTCTCAAACGGACTATCTCAGAGATAGCACCCGTGCGGCCGGAAATCGCGTCGGCCGCCGCGGTGTTGTCACTTGCAAGCCAGCAGCGAACGGTCCGCGTCCGCCTGGAGAAAGAAGACGGCAGGATGGTGGAAGCCGCATGTGGAAGCGTTTGCTCTCTTTTTCAGAGCAGGGTTTTGGCGTCCGCCCTGATCATATTCGCTCTTATTCTGGCGCCCGGCGCCGTCCGGGCGCAAACCGATTGCCTCACCTGCCACGGCGACGCCAGCATGACCGACGCCGCGGGTCAGAGCATCTCGGTCGATGGCAAAACCTTCGCCGCCAGCATCCACGGCAGCCTCCAGTGCGCTAACTGCCACGCCGACATCAAAGGCTATCCGCACCCGGATCACATTGCTGCGGTGGAGTGCAAGACCTGTCACGCCGACCAGGCTACCGCACTCACCGGCAGCGCTCACGCCAACCATGCCTGCACCAGCTGCCACGGCAACGCCCACGCCGTCTTTCCCAAAGACGACCCCCGCTCGGCCGTCTACCCGCTCAACATTCCGCGCACCTGCGGCGGCTGCCACGGCAATCCGGAGTTGGCGAAAAAGTACGGTTTGCCGAATGTCTATTCCATGTACGTGGACTCCATCCACGGCTTCGCGCTCAGCAAGGAGGGACTGCTGGTGGCGGCCAACTGCCAGAACTGCCACGGTTCGCACCACATCCTGAGCCACAAGGAAGCGCAGAGCGCGACGTACAAGACCAACATCCCCGAGACGTGCGGAAAATGCCACGCTATGATCGAGGCGGACTATGACCGCGGCGTTCACGGCAAAGCCATTGCCGCCGGCGATCTCAAAGCCCCGGTGTGCACCGACTGCCACACCGCCCACGCCATCCTGCAGCCCACTGAAGCGGAATTCCGCATGCAGTCCACGCCGATCTGCGGCTCGTGCCACAAGGACAAGTTCTCCACCTACCGCGACACCTTCCACTCCCAGTTGGGCCTGCTCGGCGGTTACGTGCAAACGGCGCGATGCTGGGACTGCCACGAAGCGCACGAAGTTCTCGCCGCCTCCGATCCGCGGTCTCCAATCAGCAAAGCCAACCTGGTCAAAACCTGCGGCCGCTGCCACGCCGGCGCCAACATCAGCTTCGTCCAATACCAGCCCCACGCCAACGCGCGCGACCGCAAGCTCAATCCCGGCCTTTACTTTGTGCGCCTGTTCATGAATCTGCTGCTTTTCGGCGTGCTGACCTTCTTCGTCATCCACACCATCCTCTGGCTGATCCGCTCTCGGTACAACCAGATCAGAAACAGCGGGAACGGCTCGGCCCAAGGAGGAAAACATGCCTGAACAAGCGGTCGTCGAAACCGCCGAAAGCGTTGCGACCAAAAAACTGCCCGCCGCCGGGCAACGCCACTTCATGCGCTTCACCCGCGAGCAGCGTTACCTCCACGCGGTCCTGTTCACCTCTTTTCTTGGATTGGCGGCGACCGGTATGTGCCTGCGCTTCAGCGACAGCGTTTGGGCGCGCGGGGCGGCGCACGCCGTCGGCGGCTTCGGCGCCATTCTCGCCTTCCATAAGTTCTGCGCCGTAGCGCTCACCATCACCTTTCTCATTCATATCAAGGAAGTCGTCGCGCGCGGCCTCGTCAACCGCGAAAAGGGCATCTTCTGGGGGCCGACCTCGATGGTCGCCAACTGGAAGGACGTCAAAGACCTTCTCGGTCACCTCCGCTGGTTCGTCGGCCTCGGTCGCAAGCCGAAATTCGAGCGCTACGCATATTGGGAGAAGTTCGACTACTGGGCCGTTTTTTGGGGAATGGTGGTCATCGGCTTCTCCGGTTACGCCATGTGGTTCGCCCCGTTCTTCGCCAGATTTCTGCCCGGCTGGGCGTTAAACGCCGTGCTGGTCATCCACAGCGAAGAAGGATTGCTCGCCATCCTGTTCATCTTCTCCATCCACTTCGTCAACACCCACTTGCGGCCCGACAGCTTTCCCATGGACATGGTGATTTTTACCGGCGTCGAAAGCGAAGAGGAGTTCAAGGCCAAGCGCCCGCTCGAATATGAACGAGCCATCAAGGAAGGCAAGTTGGAAAAACGGTTAGTAGCCGAGGCGCCGGGAATCTGGCAGATCAATTTCTCGCGGGTCGTGGGATACACCGCCATCGCTATGGGCCTGATGCTTCTGATCCTGACCCTGACCGCATACTTCAGCTGAGACCTGAGCCCTCCCGGAAAACCTGAACTGATTGCGTCAGTCAGTTTTGCAAGGACGCGACCTCAAGATCGCCCCGTATCAGGGCTCGACTTGAGTCGTGCCGAAAAAGCCCAACAAGCGATTCGAGCTTCAGCCCCCGCGGGCAGGAAACAATAGCTCCCGAGGGAATATTCGACGGGTCCGAGCAGGATTGATGCGGCCGGCGCTACCGCTCAATTGCAAGCAGGCCCTTGTCCACAAGCACCGGAGGCCTCCGCGAGTGCGTGGCCTGTTCGAAGGCGTAAGCCCAGCCCAGCAGATCGCCGTCCTTCCAGAGCCGCGCGGAGATCTCCAGCCCGAACGGCAGTCCATTCGGATAAAAGCCGGCCGGAACCACCACCGCGGGCACGCCCAGTATGTTTACCCAGTTCGTATCGCTGTGCGGCCCGGTGCTCAGCACCCCGTCCTGCGGCATGGTCTCGTCCACCGGGGGCATTTGAATGGCTGGATACACGTAGCCGTCCAGATGCATGCGGTCGAGCGTGTCGTCATAGATTCTCAGCGCCCGCTTACGCGGCTCGATCACCTCCTCCTCGGCCTGCGGGTTGCCCTCGAATGTCACCTGTTTTACTGGAGACCGCTCGGAATAGAGCCAGTCCCGGCCACCGCCAATGATCGTGGGCGGTAGCGGCGAGCCAACCGCCTTCTCGTACTCTTCGGCCGAGTGGTACTGCGGCGGCCCGTAGCTAGCCAAAAACTTCTCGGTGCCCTCGCGGATGTAGGGCAGGGTTCCCACCCGCGATGCGGCCGCGGCGAAGCTGTCGGGTAGAATCGAGTCATCGAACACCACGGTTGCGCCGGCAGCGCGAAGTGCCGCGACAGCCTTCAAAAACGCGGCGCGCGTCGCGGGCTGCAGCGGAACCTGGGCGGCCACGCTATCCGCCTTGGCCTCCGTCTCCGCGGCGGGAGTTCCCTGGAAGGGAATCCCCGCACCCGCCAGAATAAACGCCGGTACCCCGAAGCGCTTGCCCTGGAGCGCGTCGGCCTTCAGGTAGCGCGTGTAAGGGCCTGGTTCGGCTTTAGCCGCCGACCCCAAAGTCGCCGCATCCTCCGGGTCCTCGCCGGCCATCACCGTCAGCGCCATGGCGGCGTCCGTCACGTCGCGCGCGATCGGTCCAGTATTGTCCAAAAGCCAATCCAGCGGCGCAATTCCGGCCATGCTTACCAGGCCGCGCGTGGGAAACACGCCCACCACGGCGCTGGTGGCCGCCGGCATGCGAATCGAGTTCCCGGTGTCAGTGCCGTTGCCCAGCAAACACAGATTTGCGGTCACTGCGGTCACCGTTCCGCCCGATGAACCACCGGGGCTGAAGCGTACGTCATAGGCATTTCCGGTGCGTCCGTACGCACTGCTGCGGTTGGTGTCGCTGGCGGCAAAGTCAGGCATATTGGTCTGGCCCAAAATCACCGCGCCCGCCGCTTTCAGCTTGGCCACAATCGTGGCGTCGCGCGGCGCCACAAGCTCGTGGCCGGGAAGAATGTAGCCCTTCCATCCGTCGCTGGTCACCAGCCCTTTTACGCTGGTGTTTTCCTTGGTCACAATCGGAACGCCCCACATCAATCCCGAACGAAAGTTGCCGCCGCTGGCCGCGGCTTCGGCGTCTTCGCGCGCGGCGGCAGCCAGCGCGCCCCTCGCGTCCAGGTTCTCGATGGCGCCATAAACGCCGTTGTAGCGGCGAATCCGCGCGATGTACCAGTTCACAACCTGGGTAACGGTGTATTTGTGCGCGCGGTACATTGCTTCCAGTCGCGGAATGGTCACCTCCATCAGGTCATGATCCATCGCGGCCGGTTGCGCCGCCGTCTGAG
>JASHTU010000392.1 GCA_030040395.1 Acidobacteriaceae bacterium | reverse complement strand
CCCCAGCCCGAGTCCATCCTCAACGCCATCATAAAGCTAAAAGATTTCTAGCGTTTAGCGTTCAGCCACATGAGATGGGCGCCCACGGTCCCTCGCCTTTGGGGACCGTGGAGCCACATAGCATGGGTGCCCACGGTCCCTCGCTTTTGGGGACCTGGGAAACCGCCACAGCCGGCCAACCATCCGTCGCCTTCGTTCAACCCAACTTCCCGCCCCACCCACGAACGCCACCCTGAGCGCAGCGAAAAATCCGCGGTTGTTTCTCGGCAACTACGCGGTCGATCCGGCGTTTCCGGGCAATCTCCGCAGATCCGGCCAACCGCCCCGACCCCGCCGAAGAGCGCATCGCCCCCGCTTTTCGACGCAATGCACGGATTCGTCTACACCCGCTGACTCCCGGGTAGCCATCGCAACAAAGAGCCCCGGAGGGGCGACCGAAAATAGCCCAGGACAACGCCCAAGGCGCCAGCCGAAGGGGGCAGTCCTGGGAAAGCCACCGGCAAAAAGAAAAAATGAAGCTCGCGACCCGCAGGGTCGCGAGCGCTTATTTTCAAGTCCCGGGTCAGCGACCCATCTCAGGACGGCCATCCGGCGCGGGAACCAGTTGTCGGAATATCTCTGTTACCGGCGCGGACCGGTTGACGTGTCCGTAGTCCCCCAGGCGCCCAAAGGCGAGGCGCCTGGGGCGCCCAGGTTCAGCGGGTGAACTCGCTTCCCACGATACCCGGGCCACCCGCCGCCGATCGAACGCCGGCGCCTGGACCATTTTGGTCTGCCAAACTCTCCCGGAAAGTTGAAGGGCCACGACGGCCGTTCATACGACCGCCGCTGAGCTTTGTAACCAGGGCACGGCTTCAGCCGGGCCAAAAAACGCTGCCAAAGCGCTGCGGGCTTTAGCCCCTGCAGGGTGTTTCTTGGGTAATCTCCGCTTAGCCGGTTATTCGGCCACCGCTGAGTTTCGTAACAAGGGCACGGCTTCAGCCGGGCCGAAAAACGCTGCAAAAGCGCTGCGGGCTTTAGCCCCTGCTGACCGCTTTCCGGGCAATCTCCGCAGATCCGGCCAACCGCCCCGACCCCGCCGAAGAGCGCATTGCCCCTGCTTTTCGACGCAATGCACGGATTCGTCTACACTCGCCGATTCCCGGGTAGCCATCGCAACAAAGAGCCCCGGAGGGGCGACCGAAAATAGCCCAGGACAACGCCCAAGGCGCCAGCCGAAGGGGGCAGTCCTGGGAATGCCATCGACAAAAAGAAAAAATGAAGCTCGCGACCCGCAGGGTCGCGAGCCTATTCTCAAGTCCCGGGTCAGCGACCCACCTCAGGAAGGCCATCCGGCGCGGGAACCAGCTGTCGGAATATCTTCGTTACCGGCGCAGACCGGTTGACGTGTCCGTAGCCTCCCAGGCGTCCAATGGCGAGGCGCCTGGGGCGCCCAGGTTCAGCGGGCGAACTCGCTTCCCACGGCGCCCGGGCCACGGGCCGCCGATCGAATGCCGGCGCCTGGACCATTTTGGTCTGCCAAACTCTCCCGGAAAGTTGAAGGGCGACGACGGCCGTTCATACGGCCGCCGCTGAGCTTTGTAACCAGGGCACGCCTTCAGCCGGGCCGAAAAACGCTGCAAAAGCGATGCGGACTTTAGCCCCTGCAGGGTGTTTCTCGGGTAATCTCCGCTTAGCCGGTTATTCGGCCACCGCTGAGCTTTGTAACCAGGGCACGGCTTTAGCCGGGCCAAAAAACGCTGCAAAAGCGCTGCGGGCTTTAGCCCCTGCAGGCTGTTTCTTGGGTAATCTCCGCTTTGGCCGGTGGCCCCGGTCTCGCATTACCAAACTGGCCACATAGCATGGGCGCCCGCGATCCCTCGCTTTTGGGGACCTGGGAAACCGTCACAGCCCGCCAACCATCCGTCGCCTTCGCTCAACCCAACTTCCCGCCCCACCCACGAACGCCATCCTAAGCGCAGCGAAGGATCTACAGTTGTTCCCCGGCAACTACGCGGTCGATCCGGCGTTTCTGGGCAATCCCCGCAGATCCGGCCAACCGCTCCGACCCCGTCGAAGCGCGCCTTGCCCTCGCTTCTCGACACAATCCACGAATTCGTCCACACTCGCCTACCCGCGGATACCATTTCTGTAAATCAACGGCTTCACCCCGTCCGAACTGGCATTGTGCATATCCTCAAAGTGAGTGCGCTGTTCCATTTCGAAACAGACGCTCCCGTTTCGGCCCTACGTGAAAGAGTCCCCCTTTTCAACAACACCTCACCCCAGCCCCGACAGGAATTTCCCTGTTAGAATCCGAATGAAATGACCCGCCCCAAGAGCGACGGAACGCCATTCCTTCTCGATTTCTCCATGTGGACGGAGAACCCCTGGATCGTTGCGCGACGTTCCATGCGCAAAGGCGGCAAGAGCGGTCTTACCACCCTCGAGCTTTGCGCCGGCGGCGGGGGCCAAGCGCTGGGCCTAGAGATGGCTGGCGTCGAGCACGCTGGACTCGTCGAAATCGACGAGACCTCGTGCGCAACTCTTGCACATAACCGTCCACAATGGAACGTGATTCAAGGCGGTTTTGAGCAGTTTTGGCGCACCGCAATTCGGGAAGTCGATAAAGTACCGGGCGGTCCAACAGCGGTTGAGGGATCTCGGTCATTAGCCGTTTACTTTCGCTTGAATCTCCTCAAATTTCTGCAATAGCGATTTGATCTCCGTTTCCGCAAACTGCTGGCAGTCGGAATAGAGCTTTGCCAGCGCCGCTGGCACCGCCTCGGCAAGCACCGGAATCACCGCCTGAAACTCCGCGAACCTGCTTCGGAACAGTCTTATCCGATGAAGGTTCTCGGCCATCGTCTGTTGCCTCGTCTCCTCCTCCTGCCAGACTCCCCTCCAGTAGAGGCAAGTCCCGCATGAGGGTCCGCACCTCGAGCCATCGTGCGACAAGAAGGACTCCCAACCCGTGACAGCCAGCAACAGATTTCGCTGCGAATCATCGCGACGCTTTTCGCTGTTGCACTTCTTACAAGCGACAAGCACGTTGCCGGGTACATGCAGACCGGCGCGGTATCTGTTCATTCCGTCAAGGTGCTCTACAACGGAATCAGCAGCCGAAAGCTCTCGCAGGCAGTAAGGGCATCTGTTTTGAAAGATCTCCCTTACGATGCCTTCGTACTCTTCGCCATCGACTCTCATTCTCCAGTCGCGGGATACCCTCCGACTCAGCTCATGGAG
>JASHTU010000391.1 GCA_030040395.1 Acidobacteriaceae bacterium | reverse complement strand
TTTTGCTCCTCGAGATAGCGCATCACGCCGGTGGCCGTGTCCAGTCCGTAGGCGCTGCCGCCGGAGAGCACCACCGCATTCACCTTTTGCACTTGGTTGATGGGCTTCAGCAGGTCTGTTTCGCGCGTGCCGGGCGCCGATCCGCGCACATCCACGCCGGCTGTGGCGCCTGCTTCGCACAGCATGACCGTGCACCCCGTGGGCCGCTCGGTGCGCGTAAAGTGGCCCACTTTCAGGCCGGGAACATCGGTAATGGAGCCGCCGGGCGGCAACTGGGCGGCATCGATCTCGCCCGCTCCCAATCCCATGGACGGCCGAGCAGCGGCCAGGGGCAGCCCCAGCAGGCTCCAATTAAAATCACGACGCAGCATAACCCGCTCCTTTTCCAATACCGTTCATCGCGCCCCGCCGTTTCTTGTTTTTGCGGCCGGCCGGAGCCGCAAGAGCGGAACACGAAGCTTTGTGCTCGATCTTACTGCTCCACGGCGAGTTCAACTCGCCCCGGTTCCACCGGCAAACGCCAGGTTGTTCTGCGCTCGCCCGGGATGGAGCAAGCGAAATCCGATCATCACCGCCGCTGCCATCGCGATCCCCACCGCCTCGGGCGAGAAGACGCCGAAACCCCGGCCGCCCGTCACGGTGGAAGTAAATAGAGTGGCGGCAAGCGCACCGCCAATGCTCCACACCGCCGCTGACGACAGCACCCGTTTGGAATACAGTCCCGCCAACACCGGGACAAACAACGCCACCGCAATGAGGCCGTAGAAGATGCCGATGGCGGCGATGATCGAAGGCAGGACGATGGCCGCCAAAATGCCGCAAATGCCCGCGCCGGCGGATGCGATGCGGCTGGCTGCAAGCAGTTCGTGCTGCGAGATCTTGGGCCTGATGAAGGTCTTGTAGAGATCGACGGCCAGCGATGTGGACAGCATGAAGAGGATGGCGTCGGTGGCGCTCAGCTCCGCCGAAAAGATGGAGGCCAGCGTAAAAACGCCGAGCCACTTGGGCAGCAGGAATTTCATGGCCGCGGGCAAGGCCAGCTCGGGGTTGGCGAGATGGGGCAGCGCGGCCAGCGCGCACAGACCGAGCACAGGCGGCACAAATGCGAAGATGGCTTGGCCCAGCGAGTTGAGGCCGACGCCGAGCCGCACGGTCTTCACGTCGCGCGCGCCGTAGAGCTTTTGCACCAGGCCCGGCGAGATCATGAACGAGGGCAGAAGGATGGCAACCCACGCGAGCACCTGTTTCGAGCCCACGCCGACAATGCTGAACATCGGCGCGGCTGCAGCGGGGTTCGCGCTCTGCGCTTGCACCAGGGCGCGCACATGCGACCACCCTCCGAGCCCGTGCAGCACAAAGGGAACGGCGAGCAGCAGGCCGGCCATGGTCACAGCCAGTTCAAACATGTTTACGAAGGCTGAAGACATTAGCCCGCCGGCGGTGCAATACACGATGGCGACCACCCCGCCGATGAGGCAACCGCCCCACTTGGGAATCCCGGCGACGGTGTTCAGAATCCACGACATGGCAATCAGCTGCCCGGCGAGAATGGCCATCGATCCGCACCAGAACAGCGCCGCGATGATAGCTTTCACCGCCTTGCCGTAGCGGAATTCAAGAAAGTCCTGCAGGGTGGCAAGATGGCGGTCTTTGGCGATCCTCCACAACCTTGGACCGAGAAACTGCGAAAGCAACAGTGTGCCGATGCTGGCAGAGCCCACCCACCACCACGCCGACATGCCGAAGCGGTACCCGAGACCGGTTGCGCCCACGGTCGATCCGGCGCCGATGTTGGCGGCTAGGAAAGTGGCGAACAACCGCCCCGGACCCAGACTGCGGCTGGCCACGAGGAAGTCGGAGGAGTTTTTCACCCGGCGGCTGATAAAAACGCCGAGCGCCATCAGGAAGATGGAATAAAACAGCAGTGCGCCCAGATAGAGAGTCATTTCGCGCTCTCTGCGCCGAGCAGTTGGATCGCGGTCAAGGCCATCACCTTGGCTGAATTCACCACATCCTCCACGCGGCAGTGCTCGTCCGGCTGGTGCGCCTGGTTGAGAATTCCCGGGCCATAGGCGACGCACTGGCGCACGCTGCCGATGCGAACCACATGCTTCTGATCGTAAGTCCCCGGGCTGACCGTCAGTTTGGGCGTGTGGCCCAGCACCGTTTCCACGCCGCGCTTCATCGCCTTGACCAGGTCACAGTTTTCATCGGTTTGCACCGGGTGCACCACCATCAAATCTTCAATGTCGTAGTTGAAATCCGGATTCCTGGCGTGCAAATCCGCAAGCATGTGATGAATTTCGCCGCGCACATCTTCAAAATTCTCTTCGGCGAGGAAGCGCCGGTCGAAGATGGCGCCCGAATGGTCGGCCACGCACGGCGTCTGTACGCCGTTTTCCGGCTGGCCGCCAAAAACCGCATTCACATTGATGCTGGCGAAGCGCGATCCTGGCGGCTCCACCGGCGCGGCCGTCATGCGTTTCGCCAGGGCCGGCTTGAGCTCCTGGGTCACGGAGTGCAGGAAGTCCGCAAGATGATCAATGGCGCTGACGCCGAAGTGCGGCATGCAGCCGTGCGCGATGCGACCCCGGGTGGTGACCTTGAACCAATAGACGCCACGATGGCCGACGCACACGCGGTCCGCATCGGTGGGCTCGGTGATGATGACATAATCGGTCTTGTCCTTATCGATCCAACCGCTTTTCGCCATGTATGCGACCCCTGCGAAACCGCCGCTCTCCTCATCGACGCTGCCGCTCTGCTCGACGCTGCCGAGCAGCTTGATCCCGGCGCGGCGCATCGCCTCGACTGCAAAGATGGAAGCCGCGATCCCCGCCTTTTGGTCCGAAACCCCGCGGCCGTAAATCTTTCCATCGCGAATGAGTCCGCCAAAGGGGTCGACTGTCCATGCTTCGCCCACAGGAACCACATCGAAATGACCGTTGAAATGGAGATTTGGGCGCGGCGTGGGTCCGTCTATGCGTCCCAGCACATTCATGCGCGGATGCTCGGCCGTATGTTCCACCAGTCCTTCAGCGGCAATGTAACGGGTCGCGTACCCGAACTCCTTGAGCTTGGCGCCGATCAACTCCGCGCCCGCAATATAGTTCCGCCCCGGCGGGTTGACGGTGGGAATCCGCGTCAATTCCTGCAGGAACGAGATCATCTCGTCTGCGATTTCGTCCACGCTCTTCGCGACTCGGTCCTGAACTTTCAGCGGCACGGCGTAGGTGGCCATTCATTTCACCTCTAGGGGCTGAAGCAACGCTCCGGCCCTGGTTGGAAGCTAATGCATTTGGTGAATACGTCGCGCCGCTCCACTCCGCCAGGGGAGTTGCACCGGCCCGATCAAAACGCAATTTTGGCCGCCATCTGGATCACGCGCGAGTCGTTGCCAACGGTGCTGGTGATCTGACCGAAGGTGGATGTGCCGAAGGTGGCGACGGGATTATTGAAATGCGCTTCGTTGAAGATATTGAACACCTCGAAGCGAAACTCAAACCTGTCCCTTTCGTTCAGGCTCAAGGTCTTGAACAGCGATGCGTCGGTGGTGTTGAATCCGGGCCCGACGACCGAGTCCCGCGGTCCGTCTCCGCTCTGACTATTGTTGATGAGCGTAACGCCGTTCACTACCGTCGTGGGCAGCGCGAAACACGAAGTGTTGAAGTAGTGCTGCGTGGGCAGGGTGCCCGCCACGTGTCCACCACCCAGGTTCGGGTTGCAGTTCTGGTTGGGACGGAAGGTGAGCGACTGGGCCGTTGTCGACGCGTTCACAACCGCGAACGGGCTACCCGATTGCGCCTGGAAAATGCTGTTGAAGTTCCAGCCGCCCACCACGATCCGCTGAAACTCATTGTGACCCGTCATTGGCGGAAACTCATATTGGAAGCTGATCACAAAGCGGTTGCGGGCGTCGTAGAGCGATGGTCCCTTTTCCCGCGCCACCGAGGCGTCGATCGACGCCTGGTTGCCGATGGTGACAGGCAGAACCGGGCGCGAATCGCCGCCGATGTTGAGACCCGATGCGTTGTCGAGCGAGTGGCTCCACGTGTAAGCGAGCGTGGTGGTCAAGCGATTATAGCTGCGCAGTTGCAAGTTAGCCTGCAGCGAGTCATACCAGGAGTGACCTGCTGAAAAGGTGGGACGAGTAAGTCCGAACGCGGGGAAAGGTGAATTGGCGTATCCCGCGGACTTGTAATCGTTGGTCAATGGCGTCGCGGACCCGGTGGAAGTGATCCCTGTCGGGTTTACCTCGATGAAGACAGGAATGTACTCGCCGCGCGAGCCCACGTATCCGACTTCAAAGCCCATCTCGTTTGTCAGTTGCTGCTGGATGCTGAAGTTGTATTCCTGCACCCGTGGCGATTTGTAGGTGTGCGGCAGTTGCCAGCCGATGAAGGTCAGCGACGGCGGAAACCCCGGGGCTCCGGACGAGACGCCGTTGTATGGATCGGCAAAGTACTCATCCGTGGGCGGCCCGGAATCCGAAAAGAAGCTGATCTGTTGAAGGGGTTGGAAGGGAGGCGCCAGCGTGCCGTCCTGGAAGAAGGTGCCCTGGCCAGGAGTAGTGTCATAGAACAATCCCCAACCGCCGCGAATGCTGGTTTTTCCATCTCCGAAGGGGTCGACGATTGCGCCGAGTCGCGGCGCCAGGTTGGTAGTGTCGGCGTAATAGGTCCCGCGCGGAATGCCCTTGTCGTTCGGGTAGACCAATCCGAGCGGCGCATTGGGCTCAACCGTGGATTGCTGGCCTGGAACCAGGGACGCGAGGTGATTGCTCGCCTCCACAAAAGGCATGTTGAGTTCGTAACGGAGGCCGAGCTGCAGGGTGAGGCGAGGCCTAATGCGATATTCATCCTGCGCGTAGCCGGCGTAGGTCCAGGAGGTTCCGTTCATCGCCGGATCGCCTGAGCCTTGTTGGAACATGTAGGGGAAGCCGAGCAGAAAGTCCGCCAACACGTTCTTTGTCCAATATGGGTTGAATGTGAAGTTACCGTTGGGACGGTTGATGTAAAGCAGATTGATGGAGTCGCGCTCCAGATCGCCCCCGAACTGGTAGAGATGTTTGCCGATCACCCAGGTCAGGTCGTCGGTGAGGCTGATGACCCCGTTGGCGCGATAAGCAAACGGCTGCTGTGAGTCTCCGGTCGTGAAGGATCCAGTAAGAGTGTCGTTCGGTAGGCCTTTGGCCGTTGCGTTGGTAGAGCTGAACTGGTAACCCAGCGTAGCGAGATCTAACTGACTGGTCTTGTTTGGCGTGCCCTGGATGTGCTGATGCAGGAAGCGGGCGGTGTTCAACACGCGGCTGCTGATGGTCCAGGTGTCGGACGCCAGCTCATCGGTCGGCGTCATGATCTGGTAATTGCCCTTGGGCGCGAAGTTCGAAGGCGTGATGGGATCGAAAAGATTCTGGTGCGCATACATGTATCGGCCCAGGATGGCGTGGTTGCCGAGCTTCCAGTCCCCGCGCAGACCATACATGTTGCGGTTATCGAAATTGGGCGGCGAAGCGATGTATTGGCCCTGAGTCAGTCCGCCTCCGGCCGTAGGGGGCAGGGGAATGTAGCCCGTAAGGATCGCCGCGCTAATGGGGCTTATGCGGCTGGGATCGAAGGCGTTCGGAATATTGTTGTAACAGGCCGGTTGACCAGTGGCTGGATCGATCAAGACGCCTGGCGTGTTGCCGGTCACCGTAGCGCAGGTAGTTCCGGCCGGCAATAACTCGGAGAAGTTGCCGCCTCTTTCCTGAGTGCCCGGCACCAGCACATTCAAAGTGTTGCTGGTGCCGTCTTTGAGGCGAAAACCCTCGTAATAGCCGAAGATAAACAGCCGGTCGCGGATGATGGGGCCACCGGCGGCGCCGCCAAATTGATTCTGGAGATACTCCGGTTTGGCCGAGGGTGGACGGGCGAAGTAGGTTCGCGCAGCCAGGGTCCCCTCGCGATTGAACTCCCACAAATCGCCATGAAACTGGTTCGTTCCAGAACGGGTGACGACGTCCACCACCGAGCCGGCGTTGCGGCCGTATTGGGCTTCGTAGGAGTGCGTCATGATCTTAAACTCCTGGATCGCATCCGGAGGTGGACGCATTACGAAGCCGCTGTTAAAGGTGTCGTTGTTGGGCGCGCCGTCGAGCAGAAAGCTATTCGATTGGTTACGCATACCGTTCACGTT
>JASHTU010000390.1 GCA_030040395.1 Acidobacteriaceae bacterium | reverse complement strand
TTGCGCGGCGCAACGTCGCTCCGGTGCTGCAACAACTGGAATCGACGGGCACGCAGGATGTGGGGGTGATCGACTGCTTCAAGCCGATATCGCGATATTGGGATCGGATCTACCGGCCCGAACAACTGATCGCGGCGTTGCCGGAGGCGATGCGCGTTCTCTCTTCGCCCTCCGATTGCGGGGCCGTGACCTTGGCTCTGCCCCAGGATGTTCAGGCTGAAGCGCACGACTACCCGCAAGAGCTCTTCAGCAAGCGCGTGTGGCTCATCCGGAGGGCCGAACCCGACCGCGTTTCGTTGCAGCGCGCCGTTGCCGCCCTTCGCAGCGCGCAAAAGCCGCTGATTGTGGCGGGCGGGGGCGTGCTGATGAGCGAAGCGTCGAAGACGCTCGCGGAGTTTGCCGCCAGGACCGGCATTCCTGTTGGAGAGACGCAGGCGGGGAAAGGATCGCTGCCCTGGGATCATCCGCAGGCAATGGGCGCGATCGGCGTGACCGGAGCGCTGGCGGCCAACCGGCTGGCGCGCGAGGCCGACGTGGTGATGGGGATCGGCACGCGCTACTCCGACTTCACCACCGCATCGACGACGGCCTTCCAGAATCCGCTCGCGCGGTTCGTGAACATCAATACGGCCGAGTTTGACGCCTACAAAGAGGGCGCTATCCCGGTTGTGGCGGACGCGCGCGCGGCGCTCCAACAACTCGCCGCGGACCTCGCCGACTACCGGGTTCCGGCGGAGTACGCCGCCGATGCGGCAGCGCTCAAGGCGCAGTGGGAAGTCGAGGTTGACCGGCTGTTCCATTTGCACAACCCCGGCCGACCCGCGCAGAGCGAGGTGATCGGCGCGCTGTGGGAGGAGTCGGGCCCCGGGGACATGCTGGTTTCGGCCGCGGGTAGTCATCCCGGCGACCTGCACAAGCTGTGGCGGACGCGCGCGCCGAACGGTTACCACATGGAATACGGCTACTCCTGCATGGGTTATGAGATCTCCGGGGCGCTGGGCGCGAAAATGGCCGATCCGACGCGCGAGGTGTATGTGTTCCTGGGCGACGGCTCGTATCTGATGATGCCGTCGGAGATCGCCACTTCCGTGCAGGAAGGGCTGAAGATCGTGATTGTGCTGGTGGACAATCATGGCTTTGCCAGCATCGGCGGACTGAGTCGCTCGCTGGGGCAGGGGGCGTTTGGAACCAGCTATCGCGCGCGAAATCCGGCCTCGGCGCAGTTGGACGGCGAATGCCTGAAGGTGGACTTTGCCGCCAACGCCAGCAGCCTGGGCGCGCACGCGCTCAAAGCCAACACGGTGATTGAGTTGAAGCAGGCGCTCGAACAGGCGAAGACGATGGACCGCACCACGGTGATCGTGGTGGAGACGGACCCCTCAGTCAGCGTGCCCGGCTACGAGTCCTGGTGGGATGTTGCGGTGGCTGAGACCGCGGAAATGGATACGGTGCGCAAAGCGCGCGCCCGCTACGAAGAGGAACGTAAACGTGAGCGGCATCATCTCTGAAGCGCAGCAACGAAGGGTAAGTCAGCCGACGGCAAACAGGCTCCTGGTGGGCAGCGCGCCCTGTTCGTGGGGCACGCTGGAGCACCAGGACAAGAGCCGGCAGATTCCGTTCGACCGGATGCTGGACGAGTTGGTGGAAACCGGCTACACCGGGACGGAACTGGGCGACTGGGGGTATATGCCCACCGGCCCCGAGGTGTTGCGCGAGGAGCTGGCCAAGCGCAACAACGTGGCGATGCTCGGGGCGTTTGTCCCGGTGGCGCTCAAACACCCCGCGGCTCATGCGGAGGGACGGGCTGCGGCGGTGAAGACGGCCAGGTTGCTAGCGGCGGTGGCGACCACGCCCGCACCCTACCTGGTGCTGGCGGACGACAATGGAACCGACCCCCTGAGGACGCGGCTTGCCGGCCGCGTGCCGCAGGGGGCGGGACTGAGCAAAGACGAGTGGAAGATCTTTGCCGGCGGCGCAGACGAAATTGCGCGCGCTGTGTTTGAGGAGGCCGGATTGCGCACCGTGTTCCATCACCATTGCGCAGGCTACGTCGAAACGCCGGACGAAATTGCAACGCTGCTCGAACTGACCAACCCGGAGCGGCTGGGTCTGGTGTTTGACACCGGCCATTATTATTACGGAACCGGGGGCGAGGATTGCCGCCTGGCGGCGGCTCTCGACCGCTTTGCGGAACGCATCTGGTACGTTCACTTGAAGGACATTGAGCCCACGGTGGCGCGGCGCGCCCGAGCCGAAGAGTGGGACTACTTTACCGGCGTGAGACATGGCCTGTATTGCGAACTGGGCAAGGGATGCGTGGATTTCCCGGGACTCCTGCGCTGGCTTGCGGGGCGCGATTACAAGGGCTACGTGCTGGTGGAGCAGGACGTGCTGCCGGGCATGGGCACGCCGAAAGAAAGCGCGCGGCGCAATCGCGAGTACTTGCGGTCCATTGAAACGAATTTTGCGTGAGACGGCTCTTAGGCTTGGGCGGCCGGGCGCAGAAGCGAGGGGGCGGATGCGCGTGTGAGCATGGAGAGGGGCAGGGAGCCGAAGGCTGCCGGGACGGTCTGAATCCTGAGCGAGGACGCTAATGAATGGAAAGAAGCTTTGCCTGGGAATGATCGGCGCGGGGCGCATTGCACGCGTCCACGCGGACACTGTAGCCTTCCGTCTGCCGAATGCGGAAATTTTGGCCATCACGGACGTGAATCGCGAGGCTGCGCAGACGCTTGCGGAGCATTGCAATATTGCCTATGTGCGGGAGTCGAGCGAGGAGATTTTCGCCGATCCGCGCATTGACGCGGTGTTGATCTGCTCCTCGACGCCGAGTCACGCCGATCTGATCGTCGCGGCGGCCCGAGCCGGCAAACACATTTTTTGCGAGAAGCCGGTCGCCTTGACTCTGGCTAAGATCGATGCGGCGTTGGTCGCAGTGGAATCCGCCGGGGTAAAGCTACAGGTGGGTTTTAACCGCCGCTTTGACTCCAACTTTGCGCGCGTGCGGAAGGCGGTGATAAGCGGCGAAATCGGGGAGCCGCAACTGCTCCACATCATCAGCCGCGACCCGGCTCCGCCGCCCCTTGCTTTCGTGCGCACTTCGGGCGGCATCTTTCTCGATATGATGATTCACGATTTCGATATGGCGCGGTTCTTGCTTGGCGACGAAGTGGAAGCGATCTACGCCGCGGGCGGCGTCATGGTGGATCCGGCCATCGGCGAAGCGGGCGATC
>JASHTU010000389.1 GCA_030040395.1 Acidobacteriaceae bacterium | reverse complement strand
CTGATTCTTCATCCGATTGGATTTCTCTGCGACCACGTCGAAATCCTCTACGACGTCGATCGTCTCTTTCGCGGCCACGCCGCCCGGCTAGGCATAAAACTCGAGCGCCCCGAATCCCTGAACGCTTCGCCAACCTTGGCCAAGGCGGTTGCCGAGCTCGCGCAAGAAGGGCTTGCCCGGCTCCGCGCCTGAGCGCCTTCCATCCCCGGCGCCGGGCTCAACTTCCCTGCGGCTAATCGTCGGCAGATTTCTCTCCTGGCAGATTTCCGCAGATATTTTTCTCTTGCCCCGCCGTTTTTGTTCGATAGGATGATAAGAACTACTTCCCGCGGGGCTTGGGTTCTCAATACCTTCAAAGCCCTCCGGCTTAAAGCATTTCTCCAGTCTGTCTGGTATTGCAGCTGTAAATCGACGAACCCTGGAGCCGAGGGCTTCAGCCTTCGGAAAAAGCGCGGATTGAAGGGCCTTCTGGCTCGGACCGTTGGCTTTTTCTGACCCAGGATACAACTTCAACTGTAGTACTAGATTGGCTTTGAAAGGGCGGGGTTTAGCCGCGCCGTGAACGCCGCACTGCGAGATGGGCTTTAGCCCCTAAGGGGGTTTTCCCTCGACATCATTACGACAAATGCCCTAATTGATCTGCTTTAACGCTTCGGTTTGAGCGAGTTTTAGCTCGGGGGTCCAGGGAGATATGAAGGTATCCATGGGAGAGGGATCGCAAACGGCCAAACAAGGATTCGTCGAAAAAGCCGCGGCAAAAGAGTCTTTTCTGTGTCCGCTATGCGGGAGCGACCGGCCTCGCCGCGCGGAACGGAGGAGCTTTTTCGAAAAACATATTTATTCGCTCTTCGGCTATTTCCCTTGGCGCTGCAGCCATTGCAGGGCGAAGTTTTTCCTGAGGAAACGGTATCGCCGCCCGTCTCCGAGGCGCCAGGATTACGCCGGCTGAGCCGCCGCCTCTTTCCCTCAACGGAAGAAATTCCTGGCCAGGAAAAGCACATTGGCCGGCCGTTCCGCCAGGCGCCGCATAAAGTACGGATACCACTCGCTGCCAAATGGCACATACACGCGCACCCGGTAGCCGTCGCGCACCAGTTTCCGCTGTAAATCGCGGCGCACTCCGTACAACATCTGGAACTCGAACCGGTCCGCCGCCACTCCATGCTTCCTGGCAAACTCCTTCGCTCCGTCGATCATGGCTTCATCGTGCGTCGCCAGCGCGTGATGAAACGGTGAGTTCAGCAGCATTTTGCTCAACAGGATGAAATTCTTGTCCACTTGCTCCTTGTGTGGAAAAGCCACCTCAGCCGGCTCCTTGTACGCTCCCTTGCATAGCCGCACCCGGATCCCGTCAGCCAGCAGTTGCTCAATGTCCGCCTGCGAGCGGTAAAGATAGGCCTGGATCACTACGCCAATCGATTCCCGCAAATCGGCGCAGGCGTGCAGCCGCCGCACAACATCCAGCGTCACCTGCGTCAATCGCGACTCTTCCATGTCGATGCGCACAAAATTTCCCACCGCGCTCGCGTGACGCGTGACGCTGCCCGCAATGCTCTCGGCCATCTCCGCGGATTGTTCCAGCCCCATCTGCGTCAGCTTCACGCTGATGTTGGCGTCCAATTTGCGCGCCGCAATGGCGTCCAGAAGTCGGTGGTAGACCTCCGCCGCCCGATGCGCCTCGCTTTCTGAGGTCACGCTTTCGCCCAGCGAATCGAGCGTCACCGCCATCCCCTGGCGATTTACCGATTCGGCCGCGCGCAGTGCGTCTTCCAGCGTGAGGCCGGCCACAAACCGCGAACTGATACGCACGCCCACGCGGGAGTGCTCGCAAAAGCGACGCAGGCCTTGATTGTGGGAGAGGGTAATAAAGGCGGAACGAAGAACGTCCATTGGCCGATCCTGCCGCAGAGCCCCGGACGAAAACCCTCAAGCTCTGGACATTCCAGTGTCGCACACTCGGCGCGGGTTATGGACTTTCGCCCCGGTGCGAAAACTCATAACCGTCCCTGGGATTGCCCCATTTGCGCTCACCGCACCTGATACACGGCGCTCCCGTGCGCCGGCAGCGTCACGCTGATCTCTTTCGACTCCTTGGTCATCGAATCGTCCCAAGCGCTCTGCGCCGTGTGTTTTTCGCCGTCCAGCCCCAGTTCCTTCCACGTTGTGCGCAGCGTCACCGGCTTGTCGTCGAGATTGAAAAAGCCGAAGTACTCCGCGTAGCCCCGCTCGCCGGCCTGGTTGATCGTCGCCCGCCACACCCGCGCGTTCTCAAAGCCGGGCCCCAACGCGCCCGTATTCACCGGCCGGCTGTAAGTCGCGTTTTGGTTCATAAACAACAGATCCTGGTTGGTCATGAGCGACCGCGTCACCGGGTCCAGCCGCGTTAGGTTTGCGCCCATGATCAGCGGTGAGCGGGAAATTGCCCAGAGCGCGAATTCAGTCTTTTGCTCGTCCGGCGTTTCCCGTGTCTGCCGCGCCTCGCCCCAGCCCGGATGCGGCCCCAGGTAACCCTCCGGAAGCATGTCGGCGTCGGGCCAGTTGCCCGGCTCCGTGTACGTGAACCACTTGGCCAGCAAGTCGAACGCGTTCCGTAGGCCCGACGGGAAATCCCCCTGTCCCGGCTTATGCTCGAACGTCCATCCGTCCCAATGATCGTCAGAGATGCGCCACATCTGTGCGTATTGGCCCACTTCGGCCGCGTGTTCCGGCGCTGTCGGTCCCGGTGACAGGCTGAGCACGATTGGCCGCCCCGTCTTCCGGATCGCTTCGGCAATCTGCCGGATCTCGGTAGGCCGGTAGGGCCGGTCGGCGATGCAATCCACCTTGATAAAATCCAGGCCCCACCCCGCGTACAGCTTCAACATCGAGTCGTAATACGCCTGTCCCGCCGCATCGTCTTTCACACCCCAGTTGCCGTCGTCCCACGGGCAGGGCGAACTCGTGTCCGCCGCATCCGCGGCGTGAAAGCTCGTCCCCGCAATCGGCAGATTCGCCGCTGCCGCCTCCCGCGGAATTCCCCGCAATATATGAATCCCAAACTCGAGCCCCTGCGCGTGAACCCAGTCCGCCAGCGGCTTGAATCCTTCTCCGTTCACCGACGACGGATAGCGCGCCGGGTCGGGTAGCAGCAGCCCGTTTCCGTCCATCTTGTACTTCCGCTCCGCCAGATTGCGGCCCGAGGGGTTCTGCATGTACCACCCCTCGTCAATCACCGCATACTGCCAGCCAAACTGCTTCATCGCCGCCAGCACCGTGGCGTTGGCCTTGAATTGCTCCTCATCGATGGTGAAACCGTAGGCATCCCAGCTGTTCCAGCCCATCGGCGGCGTAGGCGCGAGCGTCTGCGCGCCGACCGGATTTGCAGCAAGTGCCATGACGGCAGGAAAAGCAACCGAAAACCATCTGTAACCTGACATGGCAAGACGTATACCACACCTGAGCCGTGCGCCGCTCTCTTTGTCAACACTTCCCAATCCGATTTGCGTCGCTATATTTCTTCTCGGCGCCTCGCGATATATCCTCACCTTGCGGATTTCCCATCCGCTCTCTCGGAGAACCGAAGTGTTTCGGAAATTCACCGCCCTGCTCGCCGTCGGCGCAGCCTGCTTCTTCGTTTGTTGCTTCACTCTTCGCGCCGCTGCCCAGCCGCGCGCCGCCCAATCCGCGCCCGTCTCTGCGCTCCTCGTCAGCGACATCCACTTCGAGCCCTTCTGGGATCCCGCCAAGACCCCGCAACTGGCCGACGCGCCCATCGCCGCTTGGAACGCCCTTCTCGCCGTGCCGCCTTCGTCCGATCGCGCGCAGCGCTTCGCCTCCCTGCAGCAGGGCTGCCACGCTCGCGGTATGGACACTTCCTACCCTCTTCTCGAATCCAGCCTCCGCGCCATGCACGCTCACGCGCCCCGTGCGAAACTCATCACCCTCAGCGGCGATCTCCTCTCCCACGAATTTTCTTGCAAGTTCGCCGCCGTGTTTCCGCACCCCGCCCCGGCCGCTTACCAGGCCTTCGCCGAAAAAACCATTCAATACGTTCTCGCCCAACTGCGCGGAGCATTTCCCGGCGTTCCCGTCTTCCCCGCCCTCGGCAACAACGACTCCGCTTGCGGCGATTACCAACTCGACGCTCACAGCGCCTTCCTCGCCGATCTCGCGCCATCGTTCGTCGCCGACGTTCCCGCACCCGAGCGCCGCGCGGCCCAGCGCGATTTCGCTGCGGACGGCGATTACAGCGCGTCTCTTCCAGCGCCTTTCCACCAAACGCGCATTCTCGTCCTTGACGATCTATTCATGTCCTCTCGTTACCGCGCCTGCTCCGGTAAAACCGATCCCACGCCGGCCGCCGTCCAAATCGCCTGGCTCCGTGCCCAGCTCGCCCATGCCCGCGGCAACCACGAGCAGCTCTGGTTCATAGCCCACATCCCGCCCGGCGTTGATCCCTATTCCACTGTGCGCAAGATGCCTGACCTCTGCGGCGGCGAAAAGCCGCAAGTGTTCCTCTCCTCGGATTCCCTCGCCGAAACCCTCGCTGACTTCAACGACGTCATTCGCCTCGCCCTCTTCGCCCACACTCACATGGACGAAATCAGGCTCTTGCCACCGGACCAGAACCACAACCAAAACTCCGCCCGCCCGCAGGGGATCGCGGTTAAGCTCGTGCCCTCCATCTCCCCTGTCGACGGCAACGACCCCTCGTTCACCGTCGCGCGCGTCGATCCCGCCTCCGCCATCCTTGCCGACTATGCCGTCTTTGCGGCCTCTAACTTGACCGGCGTCCACACTACCTGGACCGAGGAGTACGACTTCGACCGCGCCTACCACGAGCCCGCCTTCACCTCCGCATCCGTCGCCCGCCTCATCGCCGGCTTCGCGTCCGATCCTTCCGCGCAAACCCCATCGAGCCAGTCCTACCTGCGCCACTACTTCGTCGGCAACCGCTCGCTTCCCCTCAAAGCTTTTTGGCCGCAATACGCCTGCGCGCTCTCCAACCTCACCGCCAATTCCTATCGCGCCTGCGTCTGCCACACCTCCCCGTGACCACTCCAACCGCCTCGTCGCGCATTCTCCGCCTTGCCGCGCCTCACCTTCGCCCGGCTACAATGCCCGCATGACGCCGACTTCCCTCACCCGCCGCGAGTTCCTTCAATCCACCGCCGCCGCTGGCTCCGGAGCCGCCCTCGCGGCCGTCGCTCCATCCGGCCTCTGGCCCCAGGCCGTTTCTCCCGCGCAATCCGAGGTTCCCGCCTGGGCCACAAAGCCGATGCGTTGGTTTCAGCTCACCCTGGTCGAAAACGATCCTCTCTATTACGATCCCCATTTCTGGCTCGACTACTTTAAGCGCACGCGCTCTGAAGGCGCCTGTATCAGCGGCGGCGGCTGCGTCGCCTACTATCCCACCCAGATTCCCTTCCACCATCGCAGCGCCTGGCTCGGCGACCGCGATGTCCTCGGCGAGCTTGTCACCGGATGCCGCAAGCTCGGCATGTCGCTCCTCATCCGCACCGATCCTCACGCCACCTGGGATGACACCCAAGCCGCTCATCCTGACTGGATCGCCGTTGACGCCGAGGGCCATCCCCGCCGCCACTGGGCCTCACCCAATATGTGGCTCACCTGCGCCTACGGCCCCTACAACTTCGAGTTCATGACCGCTGTTCACAAGGAAATCATGACTCGCTATCGTCCCGACGGCCTGTTTCATAACCGTTGGGATGGCGAAGGCGTCTGCTATTGCATTCACTGCGTCGAGAACTTCCGCGCCGCTGCCGGCCTGGATCTGCCGCGCACCACCAACCCTCACGATCCCACCTATCGAGCCTGGTCAGCCTGGCGCCGCCAGCGCCTCATGAGCCTCGTCGATCTTTGGAACTCGACCATCCGCGCCATCAATCCCGAGTCCTCCACCATTCCCAACAG
>JASHTU010000388.1 GCA_030040395.1 Acidobacteriaceae bacterium | reverse complement strand
TGATTCCCAAGGTATGGATGCGCGCGGACCGGAAAATTTCGCGGGTCGCCGAGCGCCTTTCGATGTCACCCAAAAAAGTGCGGCGCATCCTGCGCAACGCCGGATCCGCAATGCCGGGTCGTTGAAAAGCGGATGATCGAATTCGCGCTCCACCATTGAATGCTTCAAGTTGCGTGTCGCCGAACCGGTTTCGCGAGAAAAGCTGTCGATGTGCCCACATCTGTGATGAACAACACAAGCTTTTGTTCCCAAATCTGGGTTACATTAGTTTTTCCACAGTTTTTTGGGCTGGTACGCTTTCTTCCTTCTTCCCAGTCGTCGTCGGACACGCCCCAGCAAGCTGTGGAGGACCCCAGGGTGTGTGTTGGATGGCAGAGCCTCGTCACGGCCCTAGTGTTGCCTGTCGCAGAGTCGCGCCGGCACATGCGGGCTCCCGCTGACACACGAGACAAGTTTCCCAGGTCCGCGCGCATTCTCGGGCTTTAGAGCCTGTTACGAGCTTTCGCCGCGCACGGGAAAGTTCATAACAGGCTCCAAGCCTCCACTGCATCGGCGGCAAGGCGATGCTCGTGTTTTCGGCCCAGTTCAACTGGAGTTCGGTACCGCTGCCTCGCGGGCAGGGGCTGAGCCCGCGGCGACCGATATCGAATCCGAGAGAGGATTCGACTTATGACAAATCGGGAGATCGTGGTCTTAAGTGGTGTGCGTACTGCGATCGGCAAGTTCGGGGGCGCCCTCAAAGACGTTCCGCCCACCGAACTGGCCGCCAAGGTTCTGTCCCGTGCTCTTGAGGATTCGGGGTTACACGCCGGCGATATCGGTCACGTGGTTTTCGGCAATGTCATCCACACCGAGCAAAAAGACATGTACCTGGCGCGGGTGGCGGCCGTGCGCGCAGGCCTGCCGGTGGAAACGCCGGCGCTCAACGTCAATCGCCTCTGCGGGAGCGGCTTGCAGGCCATCCTGAACGCCGCCCAGGCCATCCTGCACGAGGATTGCGATGCGGCCATCGGCGGCGGCGTCGAATCCATGAGCCGGGCCCCGTATTGGCTGCCCGCCATGCGCTGGGGGGCTCGTCTCAATGACGCCACGGCAGTGGATGCCCTGGTGGCAGCGGTCACCGATCCGTTCGATCAGGTCCATATGGGCATCACCGCCGAAAATGTGGCGCGCCGGTGGGGCGTTTCGCGGCAAGACCAGGACGAACTGGCGGTGGAGAGCCACAGGCGGGCGATCGCGGCCATCCAGGCGGGAATCTTCAACGCGCAGGTTGTTCCCATCGAATTGAAAGTCAAGGGCGGGACCTCTCACTTTTCGGTCGATGAGTCGCCCCGCTCTGACGCGACCCCGGAAAACCTGGCCAGGCTCAAACCCGTCTTCGATCCGGAGGGAACGGTGACCGCGGGCAACGCCTCCAGCATCAACGATGGCGCCGCGGCGCTGGTCCTTATGGATCGCAAGGCGGCGGAAGAGCGCGGTTTGAAGCCCATGGCCAAGCTGGTGGACTACGCCGTCACCGGCGTGGAGCCTGGCGTGATGGGCATCGGGCCCATTTCCGCAGTGAAAAAAGTCTATGCGCGCACCGGCCTCTGCAACTGCCAGATGGACGTCATCGAATTGAATGAAGCCTTCGCCGCCCAGTTGCTCGCCGTCCGGCGCGAACTAGGTTTCCCACCGGAGAAGACCAATCCTCACGGCAGCGGCATCTCGCTGGGCCATCCTCTAGGCGCAACGGGCGCCATTGTCACCGTCAAAGCGCTGCATGAACTGCGCCGCATAGGCGGTCACTACGCCCTCGTCACCATGTGCATCGGCGGCGGACAGGGCATTGCCGCCATCTTTGAATCGCTGCAATGAAGGAGGCATCATGGCCACTGCGGTTTTAACCGAAACGACGGTGTACTTCCGGAAACCCCTCGATGGCAAAATTGCGCTGGTGACGGGCAGTTCTCGCGGCATCGGCAGCGCCATCGCCAGGGAGCTAGCTGACCGCGGCGCGGCGGTCGCCATCAACTACCGCGCCAGCCTGAGCTCCGCCGAAGCGCTGCGTAACGAAATCCGTCAGCACGGTGGCGAGAGCGACTTGTTTTGCGCCGATGTCTCCGTGCGCCAGGAGGCGCGAGACCTGATTCGCCAAGTGATCGATTCTTACGGGCGCCTCGATATCCTGGTCAACAACGCGGGTATCACGCGCGACCGGTCCATTCGCAAGATGACCGACGAGGACTGGACGGAGGTGATCGACACCAACCTGAACAGCATCTTCTACTGCACCAGCGCCGCTGTCCCCTTCATGGTGGAGCAGAAATTCGGCCGCATCGTAAGCATCGCCTCGTTTTCCGGTCAGGCCGGAAATTTCGGCCAGGCCAACTACGCGGCCAGCAAAGGCGGAATCATCGCCATGACCAAGGTGCTGGCCATCGAGCTAGCCAGATACAACATCACCGCCAACGTCATCGCGCCCGGTTTCACGACCACAGAAATGGTGGCGGCGATACCCGCTAATATCCAGGAACAGATCTTGGCAAGAATTCCCCTCGGTCGCTTTGCGCAGCCGGAAGAAATCGCCAAGGCCGCGGCCTTCCTCATCTGCGACGGAGATTATATTACCGGCCAGCAAATCAACGTCAACGGCGGAATCTACATGTAATTCTTAAATGCGGTTGTCAGGGTCTGTTCGCCTACTGGGGCCGCCCCACTGAGCAGGCCCTGACTTTCCCGCCAGGGAAAGTTCATAACAGGCTCTGCTCCGGCAGTTACCCTGAACGGGCGCTCAGCCACTTGTCGATGTGCGGCCAGGTGGTTTTGTACGCGCTGCTCCCGGCCATGATGCCGATGTGCCCTCCAGGGATGCGGTAGAGCTCCTTGTCGCTGCTGCTTACCTTCGTGAGGATCGCCTCTGACTGGCAAGGCGGCGTAATGTGATCCCCCTGCGCAATCACCGTCAGCAGGTTGGCGCGCAACCTGCGCAGGTCCAAAACTTCGCCCCCAATCACCCACTCGCCTTTTATCAGCAGATTATGGCGATACAGATCCACAATAAGTTGCCGGTAAGTGGCGCCCGCCATGGGTATGTTATCCGTAACCCAGGTGTTCATGGCGTGCCACGATTCCACGACGCGGGGATCGTCCAGATTGTCCCAGAGCTTGCAGTAACTGGTAACGTAGTTATCCACCGGTTTCAAGGCCCTGGCGCCGTAGTCGATCATTTCCCCCGGCATGTTGCCGAACGCGTCCAACACCTTGTCTATATCGAAGTACTTCTCATCCACCCACTTGGCGAACGTCAAACCTTGTTGATTGGAGAAGTCCAGCGGAGCCGTCAGTAACAACAGATTACGCAGCCCATTGTCGGGACGCATGGCGGCATAGATCGTGCTCAGGATGGCCCCGATGCACCACCCCAGCATGCTGAACTCTTCCGAGCCAGAGACTGCCTTAATCTTGCGTATGGCGCGGGGAAGATACTCCAACGCATAATCGTCAAATTTCAGATTCTTGTCTTCGATCCCCGGACATCCCCAATCCAACAGGTAGACGTCGTAGCCGCGGCCCACCATGAATTCGACAAAACTATTCCCGGGGCGCAAGTCGAGAATATAAGGACGGTTCATCACCGCAAACACCAGCAACAACGGGACCGGATGCCTTTGTCGGGCGTCGACCACCGGTTTATATCGATAAAGTTTCGCCTTGTTGAGTGTCCAGACCAAGTCTTTGGGCGTCTGGGCAATGTCGGCCTTCGTGGTCATCACCCGGGTAAGCGTCCTTAGCCGCTCTTCGCAAGCCGCCATCTGATCGGGAAGCGTTGCAGCCTCTGCCATAGGCAACCTCTGACTTTCCACCCCAACGGCAGAGACCCGCCGTTGGGGACGCCGGCCTTCTTCCGGCATTCCCTTACCGGCGGGGTTTATCTGGTGGCGTTGCCGCCCGCCTGGCTCGTCCGGCCGCGGCGCTGGCCGCCTTTGGCTGATCCGGAGCGGCCTCCACTGGAGATCCGGCCGCTCCGGCACGGCTGGCCGCCTCGGACCTCGCCTTCTTCTCGTCCGCCAAGCTCTTGACAATCCCATCCAGTTTGGCGTCCATGTCGTCCAGCCGCATTTCCATGTTCGTAAAGCGCTCCGCCAAGGCCGCCACTTCCTGCCGGGAAGGTAACGAGAGTTGCTGCAGCGCCTGGAGCATGTTCTTTTCCAGCGCTTCCCGGAACGGCTTGGTAGCCGTCAGATAGCCATCCAGCATGGCCCCGGTCGCCTCCGCGTATCCTTCCGTGTTGACGGCGTCAATCATTGCCTTCGACAAGGTGTTGAGGTACGCGTCGCGCACTTCGCGAAACGGCTCGAAAGGGTCGTACGACTTACCGCTTGCATTTGCATCTTCACTCATAAATCGCCCCCGCTCGGGACTTCAGGAAGCATACACCTGTCCGCGCGGCCGGGCGACCCGGCCCTTCATCCATGCTGAAGGGGGATCGCCCGGCCATCGCAGCCGCGACGCGCTAAGAACCCCTGACCGCTTGCTCATGCGTCAATTTGAGCGCCTCGGGGCCCCAGGGTCCCGATTTTGGGACCCGGGAAGGCACGATCCCAAGGACCCAAAGCAATCGGTCAGCGGCCTCTAGTGCACCGCAATATCCAGCAACTCCTTCTGCGCGTCGATCACGGTGTCGATGCCCCGATGAAACGAATCGGCCGCCGCGTCCACCGGCGCTCCAGCAAATCCGAACTGGCTCCTGAACGCGTCGAACACCGCCTTGGTGTGGGCCGCGGTATGGTCCAGAGCCTTCTTCTGGATTCCTACCGTGCGCTCCACCGCCTGCTGCAGATATGCGGTCGCGCTCTCATTCGCTTTCCCGGATTCCGCAGTGCGCTCGCGGGTCATGTCCGCCAGCGCGCGGCTCTGCTCAACCATCACATCGATGGCCACTTTGCGGGTGTCCGCAAAGCGCTCCCACGCGTTATTCGCCAGGTCGAGCAGGAATAGTCCGGGCGCCCAGGGCGTTTTCTGCGCCATCTTCTTCCATGCTTCCGTCACTTCGGCATTCTGCGCCACAGCAAGGTCGATGCCGCGCTTCTGCACTTCCGCCATCCGTTCCACGCCGGTGAGGAAGAGAGCGGAAAAATACTCTCCAAACGCTTTCTTTTCCGCAGCTTCCTGCGC
>JASHTU010000387.1 GCA_030040395.1 Acidobacteriaceae bacterium | reverse complement strand
TGGGCCGTTTTCTGGAGCGACCGAGGACTACGCGCCGGTGGGGCTGAATTGCCTGCTGTTCCGCTACGAGCGCGATATGGAGCACTTGGCGCACCTGCTCGGCAAGCCGCAGGACGCCATGTTGTGGGACCGGCGCGCGCAGGCGCGGAACGCGGCCATCCAGCAGTATATGTGGCGGGCCAAGGAAGGCGTGTTTGCCGATTATGACTTTGTGCACGGGCGGCCTTCGAACTACGCGTTTATCACTTGGCTGTATCCGCTGTGGGCGGGCGTGGCCACGCGCGAGCAAGCCAGGCAGATAGTGGCGGAACTGAGCGTGTTTGAGCGGGCGGGCGGCTTATCGACTAGCCAGTATGACAGCGGCCTTCAATGGGATGAGCCTTACGGATGGGCGCCGACGAACTGGATTGCCGTGGCTGGGCTGCAGGCCATGGGGTATCGCCAGGACGCAGCGCGGATTGCGAAGAAGTTCGACGATACGGTGGACCGGGGGTTTGCGGCAAGTGGGACGGTCTTTGAAAAGTACAACGTGGTGACCGAGAGCGCGCAGGTGACGGTGACGAACGGATATAAGGAGAACGTGCTTGGGTTTGGATGGACAAACGCGGTGTACCTGAAGATGCAGGAGTTGATGCAGGAGGACGCGGCGAGCTTCACGGCGCCGGCGGGGCCGTGAGCGCCGCATAAGAACATCGCTCGGAGGGCTGTTTGCGAAGTGGGTTGGGGGCGGGACCAACGAGATTTCGTGAGCAGCCCGGCACGAGTAAAGTCGCGCCCCTTCAAAACCTGACTTCCACTACAGGTTGTCAGCGGCGAGCGTTACTTGGCGGCCGACGGGGGCCAGGGAACGAGCATGTCTTCCTTGCGCATCACCAGATTGGTGGCGTTTAATTGCGCCTGCTCGAAGCCGTGGCCGTGGGTGATGGCGTCGGTGGGGCAGGCTTCGACGCAATAACCGCAGAAGATGCAGCGGTTGTAGTCGATGTTGTAGACCTTGGCGTAGCGTTCGGAGGAGGATATGCGATTCTCAGCGGTGTTTTCGGCGGCCTCGATGTAGATGCAGTTGGAGGGGCAGGCGGCTGCACAGAGGAAGCAGGCCACGCATTTTTCAAGGCCGTTTTCATCGCGCTGCAGGACGTGACTGCCGCGGAAGCGCTCCTCGAAGACCGCGCCGCGTAAGGGGCCCGGGCCGTCAGGGTAATTCTCCACCACGGTGGGCGCAAGCATCTCGCGGAAGGTAATGCTCATGCCCTTGGCGATGCCGGCGAGATTGCGCGCAATCGACATACCGCCAGTATACGATGAAGGCCGGAGGGTTTCACGATGGGCAAAAGGGTTTCTTCCGCTGTTTTCCTTTTGGTTCTTGGCGCCTCAACCGTTCTCGCGCAGGACCGGCCCCCAATGCCCATGGGGGGCATGGGCTCGCAGGCTGCGGGCGGGAGTGCGGCGCAGGCTTCGACTCCGCTGAAGATCACCTTTGGGGAAAAGTCGGCGGAGTGGACTCCGGCCGAACTGGAGGCTCTGCCACAGACGACCTTGACGGTGTATAACGAGCACGCCAAGGCCAACCAGACCTATGCGGGCGTGCCGCTGATCGATCTGCTCGCCAAGCTGGGCGTTGCTGAACAGCCGCGCGGGAAGCAATTGCGGCTTTACGTGGTGGCGGAGGGCTCGGATGGGTACGAGGTGGTGTACTCGATTGGCGAGGTGACGCCGGACATCCACGAGGGCGCGGTAATCGTAGCCGACCGCGAGGACGGCAAAGCGCTGGGCGGGAATGGACCGTTCCAACTGGTCGCCACCGGAGAAAAACGGCCGGCGCGATGGGTGCGGAATTTGGTGGCGCTGCGGGTGATGACGGTGCAGTGACGCCTGGTTGCGGCGCGCAGACGCAGAGCACGGCTTTCCTATACTGAGGGAGTGAGTTCCACGGCGACAATCGGAAGCGTGACGACGGGAAAGCTGCGGCGCATCGTGCTGACCGGATTCATGGGCTCGGGAAAAAGCACCGTGGGTCCGCTGGTGGCGGAGCGGCTGGGTTGGCGGTTTGTGGACGCGGACAACGTGATTGAGGCCGAGGCCGGGTGCGCGGTGGCGGAGCTATTTGCGCGCGAAGGCGAAGCGGCGTTTCGCCAGCGGGAGCAGGCGGCGATTACGCGGCTTGCCGAGGCCGAGGGAGTAGTGCTGGCGCTGGGCGGGGGCGCGATTGAGCGCGAGGAGACGCGGGCCCTGCTGCTGGCGCAGCCCCAGACGCTGCTGGTCCACCTGGAGGTGGAGCTGGCGACGACGCTGGCTCGGTGCCGCGGCACTGAGTATCTCCGGCCGGTGCTAGCCGACGAGGCAAACCTGGAGAGGCGGTATGCGCGGCGGCTGCCGCTTTACCGGACGGCGCATGTGTCGGTTGCCGTGGATGCGCTGACGCCACTCGAAGTGGCGGACGCGGTGCTGCGGGCGGCGTTGGCTAGGTGAAGCGCTGCTTGGGACCCCATAATCTTGCTGCAGTCAGGATCCGGACCAGGCGTGCGTGGGGCAGGACGGAACAGAAAGCGATGCCGGCGGCGATGACCACGGAGGGTGAAGTCGCCGGCCGGCGTCTAGCGCTTCCGATGCGCGGATAGTGGCTCGCGCCGGTAAGCTACATGGCGAACCCGAAAGCAGTACTTCAGGGGTCCGATTTCCTTCCGCATTCGCCGTATTCTGCTAGAGTTCCCACACCGGCGCCTTCCGGGCTGGACGGTGAAGGAGTTGCCGGCCTTCCACTCCGGCGCCAGGAAAACGCCCTTGGGGTGTGCCTCAGGTCCGGGACAGCTGCGGTGTTCAAGGCGTAGCAACTCCTGTATTTCTTGCCGAATCTGAGCACGTTCGGCGTGGGACTGGCGGTCCCAGAACAGGACGAAGCCTTGACCGCAAACGCAGCAATAGAACTCTGCGTTGTCGTCGGTTTTTTTGCACAACACTTGCATGGCGCCCCCCGGAGCGGCCGGCTGTTTTTCCGGCTGCTGAGGCCACAATAGCCACATCGCACTATGGGAGACAATGCCCCATTCCGGCAAGAGGCGGAGCCAAGCGGGGCAGAGGGCAATTCCCTTTTTGTGGGAGGGACGGCGGACAGTGCTCCAAGTCGAAGCAATGCAAGGCCATCGGCAGGGCCTGGAACCCATGAAGAGCCGCGTTTGGCCCAGGGCCTTCGGCTCGACTTGGAGAGCGCCGGACCTCTATTCTCAAACTATGAAGCTGCGTGCAGATGAGGCGCGGCGCAATGGAATTGATTCACCTATGAGCAAGAACACGATTGCGATTCATTTGCCCGATGGGGCGGTGCGCGAGGCTGCGGCGGGCGTGACGCCCCTGGAGATTGCCAACTCGATTTCG
>JASHTU010000033.1 GCA_030040395.1 Acidobacteriaceae bacterium | reverse complement strand
GTGCTGGATGGTCTTGGCGGGCGCCGCGCCCAGCAGCTTTTCCAGGCACTGCGTGCGGCCACTTACTCCCAGTTCTTCCGCCAGCACGCGCAGCGAGTTCTCCGAGGCGACAAAATGCACGCGCTCGACACGTTCATCGGCTTCGAGCGCGCGCAGCAGTTCCCTGCTCAGGATCGCGCCCGAGGCTCCGGTGCTGGCGACTGTGATAGTCAAAGCGGACACGCAGGAAACATCCTCAGGACCGTTTAGTTTGTGTCGAAAAAGCGTGCAACATCGTAATTCCCGATCGTGCGAACGAATGCCTGTGGAGAAACGCCGTAGTTGTTCATGCTAGATCTCTCCGCTCCACATCGCAGCAGCAGGAGAATCATGTCACCCCGCCCTTTGGATTCGTAAACTGCCCTGGAAAGCGGCGTATTGCCGTAATCGTCTTTAGGGTCGACTTCCGCTCCGCTCTGAAGCAGAATTTCCGCCGCCGCGAAACGATACTCTTGGGCCGCGAAGTGAAGCGGGGTCGAGGAGTGTTTATCGCGAGCGTTTGGATTTGCTCCGCGACGAATCAGCTCCAAGACAATGGAGACCAATCCGTCCATTGAGGCGTAAAAAAGCGGCGTCCGGTCCTCGCGATCGAGCTCGTCAACATTCGCTCCTTCAGAGAGAGCCGCAGTTACTTCGCTAAGGCTTTGGCGCATCACTGCCCGATGCAGCGGACCCACCAAGTCTTTATTCATCGCGAACTCCAACTACGACATGCGATCTTTTGACGGAAGCACACGTTCAAAAATCGCGTCCACATTGCCCAGCTGCCGCGTGTAGTCGAACGTCGCAGCCAGCTTCTCAGGGCTCAGCAGCCTTGTGATCTCCGGGTCGCGCACCACTTCTTCGCGGAAATTCAAATCTTCTTTCCATGCACGCATGGCGTGCCCCTGCACCAGCCGGTAAGCGTCCTCGCGCAACATGCCCGCCTCGGCCAGGTCGAGCAGCAACTGGCCGCTAAAGATCAGCCCGCCCGTGCTTTCGAGGTTCTTCTTCATCCGCTCCGGGTAAACCAGCAGGCGGTCGATGAGATCGGTGGCCTTGGCGAGCAGATAGTCGACCAGGATGGTCGAATCCGGAAAGATGACGCGCTCCACCGAGGAATGCGAGATGTCGCGCTCGTGCCACAGCGGCATGTTCTCAAAAGCCGCCTGCGCGTTGCCGCGCAGCACGCGCGCCAGGCCGCTAATCTGTTCCGAAGTAATCGGATTCTTCTTGTGTGGCATGGCCGAGGAGCCTTTTTGCTTCTCGCTGAAGTACTCCTGCGCCTCGCGAACCTCGGTGCGCTGCAGGTGGCGGATTTCGACGGCGATTTTATCCAGCGTGCCGCCCATGATAGCGAGCGAAGCGATGTAAGCGGCGTGCCGGTCGCGCTGGATGACCTGCGTGGCCACGGGCGCGGGCTTCAATCCCAGCCGCCCGCAGACTTTTTCTTCTTGTTTTGGACTGAGATGTCCGAATGTGCCGACGGCGCCCGAGAGCTTGCCCACCCGCATGTCTTCGGCCGCCGCATCGAAGCGCGCCAGGTTGCGCTCCATCTCCGCGTACCAGTTGAGCAGCTTGAGGCCGAAGGTGGTGGGCTCCGCGTGGACGCCGTGGGTGCGGCCGATGGTGGGCGTGTGCTTGAACTCGAGCGCGCGGCGCTTGAGCACGACGAGCATGCCGGTAATGCCGGTACGAATCAGCGCGGACGCTTCCTTGACCTGCAGGGCTTGGGCAGTGTCAACTACATCATTCGATGTGAGGCCGTAGTGCAGCCAGCGCGAGGACTGGCCGTCCAGGCCCTGGTCTTTCATCGACTCTGCAACGGCTGTTGTGAAGGCGATCACGTCATGCTTCACCTCGGCCTCGATCTCGCGGATGCGGTCGACCGAGAAGCCGGCCCTCGCGATGGCTTCGGCGGCGGCCATGGGAATGATTCCGTCCTCGGCCAGAACCAGGCTGGCAGCCGCCTCCACTTGAAGCCAGCAACGGTATTTGTTCTCGTCCGTCCAGATGCGGCCCATGACCGCACGGGTGTAGCGATCGATCACCGATAGCTCCTGGCTGCTAGCTTCCAGCTCTTAGCTCTTGGTCTTTGGCTTTCAGCTTCGTGCAGCAACTGCGCGGGGCATCGGAGCCGCTGGAGAAACCGCAGCGCACTTGCGCGCGCAACCTGCGGCCGACGCCAACCCTTGATTGTACGAGGGTAAGGCCGTCAGGAGCGAGTTATGCGCAGACGGCGGTATAACTCGTCGAGAAGCAGCCCGCGGCCAGGGGCATAGGGTTGAAACCACTCACCGTCGATCACAAGCTGCGGGATGGCGCGCTTGCCCATGTGGCGAACAACTTCCTCGGAGGCGGAAGGATTGGCGTCCACATCGATTTCGGTGTACGGAATGCCGTGCCGATCCAAAAACTGCTTGGCGGCCCTGCAGTCGCGGCACCATTCCGCCATGTAAACTTGCACGTTCATGGGCCCATTTTATCGTCGCTCCGCTGCTATCCTCTGTGATGGTGACCACCGACGAGATCAAAGCGCTGCTGCGGCTGGAGCCGCATCCGGTCGAGGGCGGATTCTATCGCCGCACCTATACTTCGGCGGGGACTGTGGAGCTCGAGCGCGGGGCGCGAGCGCATGGAACCGCAATTTACTACCTGCTCGAAGAAGGAACGTTCTCTGAAATGCACGTTCTCGCCTCCGACGAAATCTTTCACTTCTATTTGGGCGATCCGGTGGAGATGCTGCAGCTTCAGCCCTCCGGGCGCTCCGAGGTTTTCACCCTTGGGCTGGATTTGAAGGCGGGGCAACACGTGCAGCTTGTGGTGCCGGGTGGCGTCTGGCAGGGGACGCGGCTCGTGGACGGAGGTAAAGTGGCGCTGCTGGGCTGCACGGTCACGCCGGGCTTCGACTTTGCCGATTACCGGAGCGGGAGTTTCGCGGAGCTGGCCGCAAAGTGGCCCGCGGAGACGGAGCGGATCAAAAAACTGACACGGAAATAGAGATCGGCGATTCAACGAATCAGCGGGTTAGCGGGTTAGCTCTGGTCCTGGCGGCGTTCGCGGAAAAAACTCCTTAACAACTCCGATGCCTGTTCGGCGCCGGTTCCCTGCTCGACCCACATCCGGTGATTGAGCCGGGGATGGTTGAGGACGGAAAGCACCGAGCCGCAAGCCCCGGCCTTGGGGTCGGGTGCGGCGAAGACCAGCCGGTCGATCCGGGCGTGAATCATGGCCCCGGCGCACATGGCGCAAGGCTCCAACGTGACGTAGAGAGTACAACCATTCAGGCGGTAATTGCCAAGCGCCTTGGCGGCAGCGCGCAGGGCCACGATTTCAGCGTGCGCGGTGGGATCGAGCGTACGCAGAACGCTGTTCTGGCCGCGTGCGAGGATGGCGCCATCGCGCTCGATGACGGCGCCGATGGGCACTTCGCCGGCTTCTCCGGCGAGGCGGGCTTCGGCGAGCGCGGCCTGCATGGCTTCGCGACTATCGATCATGGCTGCGACACTCCTGAGGTAGGCTGCTGCTGGGTCATGCAGTGGAGCGCGCCGAGGCCCCAGATCAGATCGACGCTGTCGATGCCGATGACTTCGCGGCCGCGAAACACTTCGGCCAGGATGTTGAGAGCTGTGCGGTCATTCGGATCGTGGAAGGTGGGGACGAGGACCAGGTCGTTAGCAATGTAAAAGTTGGCATAACTGGCCGGGAGGCGCTGGCCACGGAAGACGACGGGGCGCGGCATGGGCAGCTCGATGAACGTGAACTGTTTGCAGTTGGGTGTACGTGCGGATTGGAGGCGCCGGAGATTCTCGGCCAGCGGGGCGTGGTTGGGGTCGCGCACATCGGGCTCGACGGCGGCCACGATGACGTCGGACGCGACGAAGCGGGCGATGTCGTCGATGTGGCCGTGGGTGTCGTCGCCGGCAATGCCGCGGTCGAGCCAGAGCACCTGGTCCACGCCGAGGAAGTCCGAGAACACCTGCTCGAGTTGTTCGCGGCCGAGGCCGGGATTGCGCTGTTGCACTTCGCTGAGCAGGCATTCTTCCGTGGTGAGCAGGAGGCCCGCGCCATTGACGTCGATGGAGCCGCCTTCGAGGACGACGCGGCGTCGCTTCCCGCGGTCCGGGTCTTGGACAAACGGCTGCCACTCGGGAAGGCCGAGCAAGTCCGCTACGCGGCCCGGGAGCTGGTCGT
>JASHTU010000386.1 GCA_030040395.1 Acidobacteriaceae bacterium | reverse complement strand
GTCGATCACCCACAGATCGCCGGCGGCGTCGAAGACAACGCCTTGCGGCGCGCCGAAGACTCCGCTATTGACGGCGAGATGGGGCGCCATCATGGTAGACGCCGCCGCCAACTGCGCGGGAAGATACTCGAGAACGTTGGTTCCGTTCGCGACCCAAAGGGCTTTATCGATGGTGGGCGTAACCGGAGTGGAGCTCTTCGCGGTTTGCACTTGATTGGTTCCGCAACCGGCCGTGAAGGCGAGAATGGCCGCGAGCGGCAGGAGCAAGCCGATGGACGCGAACCAAGGGCCGCGTGCGTGGAATCGACCTGTGCGATGGATTTGGTTGGTGGTGGCGCTGTTCATATTTCCCTCCCCATTTGCTGAATGTTTTGCCGTTTTCGGCTGTCTACCCGAGTAAGCGATGTTTTCCCTGCGATTCCCTCATTGCCGGTTTGTGGGAGGCCCCAGCCGAATCGCCGGGAATTGCGCAGGCAGACAGAATGGCGAGGGAACCTGCGCTATAATTTTTCTGCCGCAGCGAGCCCGAGAAGACGCCTTGGGAACGCTCAGGCCGTGTTGGGGTTCATGGCTTAAGTCCATCTCCTCGAGGGGTCGCGATTTGGGTCGATCGCATTCCGCTCGCCGCCATCGGAAAACCAGAGTTTGACGGTTGGAGTCAACCGCATGGAGACGTCCCCTGATCGCCTTGCATTGACGAAACTGCTGCGCCAATGGAGCGGCGGCGACAAGTCAGCTTTGGATGAGCTAATGCCCGCCGTTTATGGCCAGCTCCACCGGTTGGCGGCGCGCTGCTTGCGGGCCGAGCGCCCGAACCATACGCTGCGAGCCACGGCATTGGTTCATGAAGCCTACTTGCGTCTTATCGACGCCGATGTGGCGTGGCAGGACCGGGTGCATTTTTTCGCGGTCTCGGCCCGCTTGCTGCGCCGCATTCTGGTCGATCACGCCAAAGCGAACCGGCGCCAAAAGAGGGGCGGGGGCGCGGAAATGATCCCTTTGGATGAAGCCGTGGTGGTGGGCCCTGAGTCGCCCATGGGACTTTTGGAATTGGACGCGGCGCTGGAGCGCCTTGCCGCGCAGGACCAGCGCAAGAGTGAAATCATCGAGCTCCTCTGTTTCGGGGGCCTTACCTACGACGAGACCGCCGCAGCGCTCAACATTTCGCCGGCTACCGTGCATCGGGATCTGAAGTTGGCTAAAGCCTGGCTGCATCGCGAACTCACGCGAAGCGCGTAGCGGAGACAGGCCATGCTGCACACGTCCGATCGCTGGAAACAGATCGAGGTTCTCTTTCACGAGGGCCTGGCGCTGCCAGCGGAGTCACGATCGGCATTTCTCAAGGAGCGCTGTGGTGAAGACGCCGAATTGTTGAAGGAACTGGAGGGCCTTCTGGAATCGGCGGGGAATCCGATGGACTTTCTGGAGCATCCGATTGTGGACGCGGCGCGCGATTTCGCTAACGGCTCCCGGGCCAACCTGATTTCTGCCGGCGAGGCGATTGGGCACTACGAAATCATTTCTTTCATCGGTTCAGGCGGCATGGGCCAGGTTTACCTGGCGCGCGACACGATTCTCAAGCGCAAAGTAGCCATCAAGATTCTGTCGCCGTCGCTGGCCGACAATCTTCGCGGGCTGCGGCGCTTTGAACACGAGGCTCGCGCCGCCTCAGCCTTGAACCACCCCAACATCCTCACTATCTACGAATTTGGCCAGGTAAACGGGATTCACTTCATTGCTTCGGAATATGTGGAAGGCCCCACGCTGCGGCAAAAAATGGCCGAAGGCGCATTGGACCTGGGCGCCGCTATCGACATCGCTCTGCAAATCGGCCGGGCTTTGGACGCCGCCCATTCTTCGGGAATTGTTCATCGCGACATCAAACCGGAAAACATCGTGGTGCGGCCGGATCATTTGGTGAAGGTTTTGGACTTTGGCATCGCCAAGTTGAGCGATCCCAACCAGGGCGAGGCGCCACCGGCTTTTGCTTTGCCTCTATCCCTCAGCCAGCCGGGACTGGTCATCGGCTCGGCGCGCTACATGTCGCCTGAACAAGCCCGCGGGAAGGAGATAGACGCGAGAAGCGACGTTTTCAGTCTGGGCGTGGTGCTTTACGAAATGGTGGCCGGCAAAGCTCCGTTCGACGGCCAGACGGTAAGCGACGTGATCGCCGAAATCCTGAAGAGCGCTCCGCAAAGTCTCAGCGAAATTCTTCCGCAAGTTTCGCCGCAACTCGAAACCATTGTCGACAAAGCGATGCGCAAAGATTGCGCGGCCCGCTATCAAAGCGCAAAGGAGATGGTTGCCGATCTCGAGGAATTCGTCAGCCAAAGCCGTCTTCAGGCGAAATCCCCGGGGGCCGGGACGGCGGAGAAGGATCAACGGCAGCGACTGCGCGACCTGGCGCCTGCGGAACCCGCGCCTGCGCCGGCAATTCTCTCTGCAACTTCCGATTTCACCAGGCGCCGGCGACCTGCACGCGCATGGGGACTGGTCATCTCCCTCCTGCTCCTGCTCCTGATCATCTGCGGAGTTTTTTACTGGGCGCATTTGCGGAATTCCGAGGCCGGCGAAGCGGAGGCGCGGCCGCAGAGGCTAGCTATCCTGCCCTTCCAGAATCTGCGCCAGGATTCGTCGCTCAATTACCTGGGATTTTCCCTGGCGGACGCCATTATCACCCAGCTAAGTTCGGTTAACACGCTGGTGGTGCGGCCGTCTTCCGCGGTGGAGAGATATCGCAACCAAAGCGTCGAGCCGCCAAAGATCGGCCGCGAACTCCAGGTGGATACGCTGCTGACCGGCGGTTTTATCAAAGATGGCGACGATCTGCGGATCACAACTCAACTGGTGGACGTGAAGCAGGACCGGATTCTGTGGCGGGATTCGTT
>JASHTU010000385.1 GCA_030040395.1 Acidobacteriaceae bacterium | reverse complement strand
CGCTTCAAAAAACTCCTTCGCCTGGGCAATGGTCATCGCCGTTACCTGGCAAATGTTTTTGCCCCCCGTCCTTTCGCTTCCGATGCGCACCGCGCGCGCCTCGCCGCGTAACCGCTGGCCACGGCAATCGGGACACTCGGCGTAACCGCGATACTTGCTCAGCATCACGCGCACGTGGAGCTTGTACTTCTTGCGCTCCATTTGCTCGAAAAACCCGTACACGCCGGGAAAGCTGCCCTTGCCGCGGAGGATGATTTCGCGTTCGGCCTCGAGAAGGTCCTGCCATGGAACGTCCAGCCGCAAGCCCAGGATGCCGGCTTGCTTGCGCATCTCGTTAAACCAGCCACGATATTTGGGGCGCTTCCAGGGATCGATGGCGCCGTTGTTCAGGCTGAGCTCCTTGTCCGGGATCACGAGGTTCAGATCGTAGTCCACCGTGTTGCCAAACCCCTGGCACCGTGGACAGGCTCCGAAAGGGTTGTTGAAGCTGAACAGACGTGGCTCCGGCTCGCGGCCGGGACGATGGCAGTTCCGGCATTCATACGCGCCGCTGAAACGCAGCCGCCGGGGTTCGGCGCCGCCTTCGCGTGGAGCCTCTTCGAACACCACTTCGCCGGCCTCGCGATAGGCGGTTTCTGCGGCGTCCACAATGCGCGATCGGTTCTCCGCGCTCACCACAATTCTGTCCAGAAGCACAAAAAGCGGGGCCGAAAAATCCACGTCGAGCAGCGACTCCGGCGTGGAGAACTCGAAAATCTTGGCCTGTTGCCAAAGCCGGTTGAACCCGCCGGAGCGGAGCTCGCCCAGCCGCGCCTTCAGGGCTACGGTGTGCGGCGAGTCCCCGCCATTTGCAGGAGGACGGGGGTTGGCGCCGGCGCGTTGGCCCCGCGCGGGTTTGGCCGGGATTTTGGAAGCGGCTGCGGGCGCCGCCGCCGTCATCACCGGGAAGAGCACATTGAGCCGCACTCCCTCGCCGAGCGCCAGGATGGCTTCAGCCACTTCGTCCACGGAGTCGCGCTTGACCAAGCCGTCGCAGTAGACGCAGTGCACCGTGCCGCAGCGCGCGTAGAGCAGGCGCAGGTAATCGTAGATTTCGGTGGCCGTGGCCACCGTGGAACGGGGATTGCGCGTGGTGTTTTTCTGCTTGATGGCGATGGCCGGAGCCAGGCCGTCGATCTCGTCTACGTCGGGCTTTTCGATGCGCTCCAGGAACTGGCGCGCGTAAGCTGAAAGCGACTCCACGTAGCGCCGCTGCCCTTCCGCGTAAATGGTGTCGAAGGCCAGCGAGCTCTTGCCCGATCCCGACACTCCGCTAATCACCGTCAGCTTGCCGTGCGGAATCTCGCAGGAAATGTTCTTCAGATTGTGTGTCCGCGCGCCGCGGATGGTGATGAAGTCGTTCAAGCGCAATTGCACCGGGGCAGAATTCGGCCCGCTGCATCCCTGTGGCCTCTACCGCGCTTAGGACGCAACCGGCCATTCTTCATTATAAATTGGATTGCAAGCGGGCTCCATCAACAAGACGCGACGGTTGCATGCCGGCCCAACCCACGGCATCCAACTCGCTCTCTGAATTGCGGGCTCATCCGTTTGTGGCGGCTCCCGCAATTTGACCCGAACAACCATCTGTCATACATTGTATGTACGGAGAATTGTATGCCAGTCGCCGCGTCCAAAGGCCGCACCGAGCGTCTGAACATCCGCGTCACCTCGGCCCAGGCTCGTCTCATTCGCCGGGCGGCCAAGGTTACCAACGCCAACCTGTCCGCCTTCCTCGTCGAAAGCGCCTGCCGGCGCGCCGAAGAAGCCATCGCCTCGCAACAGCATTTCGTCTACGCCGCCAAACAATGGAATGCGTTCATGGCCGCGCTCGACCGTCCCGCGCAGGAAAAGCCGCGCCTCAGAGCATTGCTCCGCGCGCCGAGCATCCTGGAGCGCGGTTAGTTGCGCGATCTCTCTGCCGTCGAACCGCTATCCGCGACGCATGACCTCAGCCAATTCGATTGCGGCGCTCATGAATCCCTCAATTTGTGGCCGAGGAAACACGCGCTGCAGAACCAGGCCGGGGACAGCGCCCGCACCTACGTCGTGCATCGCGCCAGCATAGTCGTCGGCTACTATGCAATCTCCACCGGCAGCATCTCCAGAGAGGAGGCCACCCTACGCGTCGCGCAAGGCCTGGCCCGTCACCCCGTCCCCGTCGCATTGCTGGCGCGGCTCGCCGTCGATGAGCGCGAACAAGGCGCCGGCCTGGGCCGCGCTCTCCTCAAAGATGCTCTCATCCGCATCGAGCGCGCCGCGGATATCCTGGGAATCCGCGCCGTCCTCGTTCACGCCATCGACGAAAATGCCCACGCCTTCTACGAGCGATTCGATTTCGAATCCTGTCCCGGCGACGAACTGCACCTGATGCTATTGATGAAAGACCTGCGCAAAGCCCTGCGCTGACTCGCTGACTTGCTGGCTTGCTAACTCGCTAACTCCGCTCACGCATAGCTGCTCACCGCTGCGCTCCGGCTGCCGCGTTCCTGACTAATCCGCTCCACATACCCGCTCGCGCGCAACGCCTCCAGCGGATCGACGGGCAGCCCGCGCGCCTGCCGCCACGTGTGAACGAGCGGCCGCACATCGCGCCAGAA
>JASHTU010000384.1 GCA_030040395.1 Acidobacteriaceae bacterium | reverse complement strand
GCGTTCCGTTCTACCTCCGCGCCGGCAAGCGGATGAAGAAGCGGGCCACCGAAATCGGCATTCAGTTCAAGCAGCCGCCGTTGTTGATCTTCAACCGCATGCAGGCCAGCGGCCCGTGCAACGAGATTCAGCCCAACCTGCTCACCATTCGCATTCAGCCCGACGAAGGCATCGCGCTGCGCTTCGGCGCCAAGGTGCCGACTACGCCGGAGATGAACGTCTGCCCTGTCAATATGGATTTCGATTACGAGTCCGCGTTCGGCAAGTCGAGCGCCAACGGCTACGAGCGCCTGTTGCTCGACGCAATGCTCGGCGATCAGACGCTGTTTTCGCATCGCGATGGCGGGGAAACCTCCTGGGCCCTCTACACGCCCATCCTGCAAGCTTGGGCCGCTAAAAAACCACAGGTTTTTCCCAATTACTTTGCCGGCTCCTGGGGCCCGGAGTGCGCGGATCATCTGCTCGAGCGCGGAGGCCGGCTGTGGAGGAATGACTTGGGAAGAAAAGCGTGAGGGCAAGCAACCGGGAACAGAGAAGAGAGTTTTGTGCGGTGCCGGTGGCTGCAGGGACGCGCGTTCGGAGTCATTCGACGATTGCGTCAAGATTCCGGCGCCCCGCATGCCTTGCGCTGGCTCCTGAGCGAAGAAGCTCCGCGCCTGTTGGGGAATTCTCTCCTGCCCCTACGGCCAATTTGCCTGCTCAGCCGGCCCGCATCTCTCCAGCCAAGTGAAACCGATAAGAAGTGCGGACTAAGAAAATTGAGCCGCCGATGACCCGCGAACAGACCAGCTCGCAAGCTGGAGCGAAAAAGATTAAGTGTCTTGGATTCATGCGCATACGTCCACGGCCTACGCTTGAGGGCACATCAACAAGGACGCGCGCATCTTACTCTATATAGGGAGGGAAAGATGCACCGGTTTCGCATGCGGCTGATCCTTGCCTTAATTGCGGGCGTAACCCTGGTCTCTGTTGCCTCCACATATTTTGATGTATTGGCGCACCGTCACGTTTTACGCACCGAACTGGAGCGGAGAACGAAATGGATGGGGCTAAGCATCGTCCCCGACGTCCAGAGCGCGATGCGCACCGGCGATCCCTCCTCGCTCTCTGGGCTTACGGAGCTCTTGAAGGGTGGAACCGGCGCGCTGGGGCTGGCGATTTACGACCTTCACGGGCATCTTTTGGCCACTTCAGGCCCCACCCAGGTGATGACGGCCCTGGACTCCGAACTGATCCGGAAGACACTCCAAAAGCAGGATGAAATCAGCGCGTTCGGACACGCGGGCCGCTTGCAATGGCTCGAGGAGGTCTTTCCGCTTCGGGACGGCAACGTGATTTCTGGTTCGATGGTGATCGTTTCCGACGCCCGTTACATTCACGACGAAGGCATGGCCTTTTGGCGGCGCAGTTTCTGGCGCATCGTGGCCCTTGTTCTCCTCATCGTAGGCATCACGGTGGGAATGGTGAGCTGGTTCCTCACGCGGCCAATCAGCCGCATTGCGGAGCGCTTTCGGAACTTGAAACCCAGCAGCGGCGCCAAACCTCCCGAACCCGGCGCGGGCGAATTGAGCGTCTTCACCTCGATGGCCCGCGAAATGGAGACCATGGCGCAGAACTTGAAAGTAGCGCGCGCGGCGGCGGCTGCCGAAGCGCGTCTGCGCGAGGCCGGAGAGCACTGGTGGACAGCCGGCAGGTTAGCTTTGCACATACGGAACCGCGCCGGTTCGAGCCGCATCTTCGTGGTGTCGAACCGCGAGCCTTATATGCACGTTCGTCAAGGCCGCCAAACCGAGTGCGTAGTCCCTCCCAGCGGATTGGTGACCGCTCTCGAGCCGGTGCTGCGCGCCTGTGACGGCGTTTGGGTGGCCTATGGCAGTGGCAATGCCGACGCTGAGAATGTGGACAGGTTCGACAGGCTCCGCGTCCCGCCCGACGAGCCTCGCTACACCTTGCGCCGCGTCTGGCTCTCGGAAGAAGAAGAAGCCCAGTACTACGACGGTTTCGCCAATGAGGGTCTGTGGCCCCTCTGCCACATCGCTCACACCCGTCCCATCTTCCGCGCCCGTGACTGGGAGTGCTACCAGCGCATCAATGAGCGGTTTGCCAACGCTCTGCTCGAAGAGATGAAAGACGACACGGAGCCGGTGGTGTTCGCGCAGGATTACCACTTCGCGCTGTTGCCGCGGCTGGTCAAGAGAGTCCGCCCCGATGCGCGCGTGGCTATTTTCTGGCACATTCCCTGGCCCAATCCTGAGGCGTTCGGCATTTGCCCCTGGCAGGATGAACTGCTCGACGGCCTTTTGGGCGCCGATCTTATCGGCTTCCACATCCCCACCTACTGCCACAACTTCCTGGCCACCGTCGATTCCGTGCTCGAGGCACGCACCGATCACGAGCACCTGACCACTCAACGTCATGGACACGTGACCACGGTCAAGCCCTACCCGGTGAGCGTGGCTTTCACCGGCGCCATACGCGCCATCCCTTCAGTCGGCGATGCGGAGGCCCAGGAAGTTGAAGAAAAGGAGCAGGTGGCGACCGAGCGGGAGCGGCTGCTGAGCGAATTTGGGATCCATGCCGAGTTTCTGCTTTTGGGCGTGGACCGGCTCGACTACACCAAGGGAATCGTGGAGCGGCTCATGGCCATCGAACATCTGCTCGACGAGCGGCCCTGGTACCGCGAACGGCTCACCATGGTGCAAATTGCCGCCCCCAGCCGTACGCGTATTCCCAGCTACGCAGCGCTCTGCTCGCGCGTCGAGGAAACGGCTGCGAGCATCAACGAGCGTTTTGGGAACTCGAATTGGAAGCCTGTGGTGCTCATTGAGCGCCAATGCACCCACGAAGAAGTCAGACGCTGGTACTGCGCAGCCGACCTTTGCCTGGTTACATCTCTCCACGACGGCATGAACCTGGTGGCCAAGGAGTTTGTCGCCGCGCGCGACGACGACGACGGCGTGCTGGTGCTGAGCAAGTTCACCGGCGCGGCCGTCGAGCTGCGCGAAGCGCTCATTGTCAATCCTTACGATATCGGCGGCGTCGCCGAGGCCATCCATATCGGTCTGGACATGAATCGCGCCGAGCGCCGCCGCCGGATGGGCCGCATGAGACGCCAGGTGATGGAGCACAACATAT
>JASHTU010000383.1 GCA_030040395.1 Acidobacteriaceae bacterium | reverse complement strand
CCGGAAGACGGCCAACACGTCCTCGTCCGAGGGCGCGTCAGCGTCTATGAGCAGCGCGGGCAGATGCAACTGGTGGCCGAGACCATGGAGCCGGTGGGCGCGGGCTCGCTCCAGCTTGCCTTTGAGCAGCTCAAGGAGCGGCTTAAGGCCGAAGGCCTCTTCGACGCCGCGCGCAAGCGCCCGCTGCCCGCGTTTCCGCGCTGCGCCGGCATCGTCACTTCGCCCACCGGGGCCGTGATCCGCGATTTCCTCAACATCGTCAACCGCCGCCATTCCGGCCTGAATGTGCTGCTCTACCCGGTCAGCGTACAGGGCGAATCGGCGCCGGCCGAAATCGAGACGGCGCTCGAGAACTTGAACGCCGCCCATCCGGATCTCGTCGATCTCATTGTGGTGGCGCGCGGCGGAGGCTCACTCGAAGATCTGGCCGCCTTCAACTCCGAGCGCGTGGCGCGCGCGATCGCATCGAGCAGACTCCCTGTGGTTTCCGCAGTGGGGCATGAGACCGACTTCACCATCGCCGATTTCGCCGCCGATCTCCGCGCCCCCACGCCCTCGGCCGCGGCCGAGCTGATCACCGAGGCTCAGCACAAAATCGCCGAGCACCTCGCCACGCAAGAGCGCCGCCTGGAGCGCGCGGCGCGCTTCCAGCTCTTGCAGGCGCGGCAGCACTTGAGTCCGGCGCCCGTGATCCGCGCCGAATCGCGAATGCGGGCGATTCTGCGCCAACTGGAACAGCGGCTCGACGAGCTTGCGTTTCGCGCCGAAGCCAGCCTGGGGGCGCAACTTCGCCAGCGTTGCGATCGCGTGGCGGAGCTGGCCTCCGCGGCGTTGCGCCAAGATCCGCGGCAAAGGCTGGCCCTTGCACGCGGCCGCTTGGCCGATTTTCGGGCGCGGATCGATCGCGGCTTGGAGCGGCTCACGGAGGGCTCCGCAGCAAGACTGAGCGCGCTTGACGGGCGGTTGCGCGCTCTCTCCCCGGTCGCTGTGCTTGATCGCGGCTACGCGTTGGTGCTCACCGCCGACGGAGCCGTGGTTCGCTCCGCTGCGCGACTCTCTGCCGGAGACCACGTCTCCACGCGCCTGGCGGAGGGAGAATTCACGAGCCGCGTCGAGTCCACGAGGCCGGCGTCGCCGGCAACCAATTCTCATCCGGCAACCCAGGGATTGAAACCATAAGAATATGAACGCTGTGACCGTTCGCAAACTCTTCGGTACCGATGGCATTCGCGCTGTGGCCGGCGAAGCGCCTCTCGATCCTACAACGATTTACGCCGTCGGGCTCGCGCTCGGTCACTCGCTGCGCAAATCCTCCGCGGTCCCCAGCGAAGGGTCTTCGTCGGTGGGACCGAAAACTGCCGCGGAGCCCGCGGTGATCCTCGGCCGCGACACACGCCAGTCCGGCCCCTGGATCGCGGCGACGCTTGCGGCGGGGCTGCGGGCGGCGGGCGCACGCGTCGAAAGCGCGGGCATTGTCACCACCCCTGCTGTCGCCTTTCTCACCCGCACCCACGATTTTCACGCCGGAATTGTCATCTCCGCGTCGCACAATCCCTGGCAGGACAACGGGATCAAGCTCTTCGGTGCGGACGGGTTCAAGCTTCCTGATGAGCACGAGCTGGCCATTGAGGAGGAAATCCTCCATCAGGCGTCGCACATCGAGGGCCCTCGACCCCAATCGCTACCCCCTGTTGAAGACGACGTCGCGTTTCACGAAGACTACATTCAATTCCTGATGCACTGTGTTCCCTCGCTCTCGCTCGCGGGCCTGCGCATTGTGGCCGATTGCGCCAATGGAGCCGCGGCCGCCCTCGCTCCGGAGCTCTTTCGGCGGCTTGGCGCGGACAGTTCGGGCCATGTGGTTCTTCTCAACATCGAGCCGGACGGTCGCAACATCAACTTGAATTGCGGCGCTCTGCACCCGGATTACGTGGCCGCCGAAGTGAAGGCGCGCGGCGCCGCGCTGGGGCTCACCTTCGATGGCGACGCCGACCGCTGCATGCTGGCCGGCGCCCATGGCAACGTGATCAACGGCGACGCCATTCTGCTCATGGCCGCGCGCGATCTGAAAGAGCGCGGAATGCTCACCGGCGACACGGTGGTGGCGACGACCATGTCCAACATGGGCCTGGAAGCGGCGCTCAAGCGCAGTGGCATTCGCATGTTGCGCGCGCCGGTCGGCGACCGTTACGTGCTCGAAGAGATGCAGAAGCACGATGCGGCCCTAGGTGGCGAACAGTCCGGCCACATTCTTTTCCCGCATCTGGCCACCACCGGCGATGGCTTGCTGACCGCGCTCGTGGTGCTGGATCTGATGGCGCGCAGCGGAAAGTCCGTCGAGGAACTTACCGCTGAATTAAAGGTCTTTCCGCAGATCATCCTCAACGTGAAGGTGCGCGAGAAAAAGCCACTGGCGCAGATCCCCGCGGTCGCCGCCGCCATCCGCGCCGCCGAAGACGAGCTCAAAGACACCGGCCGCGTCATCGTCCGCTACAGCGGCACTGAACCCCTGGCGCGCGTCATGATCGAGGCCGAGAGCGAAGGAGCCATGCGGCGCCACGCG
>JASHTU010000382.1 GCA_030040395.1 Acidobacteriaceae bacterium | reverse complement strand
TAGGCCAACGGTTCCATGCTCACGCGCAAAGTGCAGCCGGCCAGCAACAGCGCCAGGGTTGCGAACATCAGGCCTCGGCTCCATAACGCGCGCACACCGGCAAAGTGCGGCAGGATGCGCGGTCCCACGGTCATGACCATCATGGCCGCGAAACCCACCGTGAGCGCATGGCGTGACCCGCCCCAGATGCCGCCGTGAATGTCGGCCGCCGCAGCCCAGATGCCCACGAGCGACGCCAGGATCGACCACGCGTAGGCAATGCGCAGAAAAACCGGAAAGCTGGAGTGAATGCCTATGGTCTTTGCCGGCCGCTCGGGTATGGAGAACACGCGGATGGCAATTGCCGCCAGGATAGCCGCGGTGGTCAGCAGGAACCCGGACGGCAGCGCCAGCCCCGTCATGCCCAGGGCAACGCCCAGCAAATTGAGAACCACGGCCCACTGAAGCATCCGGCCGCGCACCGGTTTCACGCCCAGAAAAATAGGCAACCACCGCGCGCTGAAACCCCACACCAGCGGCGCCAGAAATCCCCATCCCAGCAACACCAGGTAACGCTGGTCGAAATCGTGCGGCAGCGCCGGCGTAGCGCCTTCGAAGGCCAACCAAATCTCGGTGACCAAGTTGATGGCGATGGCAAGAAATAGAGCTGCGTTGCTCACCAGCACCGTCTGCATCCACGGCTCGATGCGCGCCTTCCCCTTCGCGATGACCTGCTCGCCCGCGTGTTCAGGCAGCTTGTGCTGGCTGGCCGCGTAAAGAAACAGCAGAATCGCCGCCAGTTCCAGCACGCCGGAGAGCGGCAGCGTCACGCGCCATTGCCACAGGTACGCGCCGGCCAGCCAGTGCAGCGTGAGTCCCGTGGCCCACAGCGCCCAGCAGGCAATGGGCAGCCGGCCGCGGTTAGCGCGGGTTTGCGGCTGCGAATAAAAGCCAATGCCCAATACGAAACTGCCGATCCAGCCGAAAACCTGCGAGTGGCCGTGCGCCTGAATCCACGCCGGCGACAATCCGTTCGGCCCATGATGCGCCGAGATCGACAGCAAGGTCGTGAATCCCAGAATCGTGCCCGGCAGCACCATAAAGAAAACGCCGGTTGCGATCCACAGGCGGAACAACAGGCTCTTACGACGCTCGGCGGCAACCAGCGCAGGGCGCCCCATCGCGCCGCCCTGAACAACATCGGTCTCAATCAGTGTGGTGGTCATTGCTTCTCTCCGCTCACAGTGTCGAGCGTAGAAGTTGACCCCGCCGAGCGCAGTGACTTTAGTCGCGCGCCGTCGAAAAGGCGGCTACGAGCTGCTGTCGAGAATCGCCGTTAGTCCGGGCAGGTCGAGCACCGTGATGTGGCGCGCTTCCACCTGCACCAGGCCCTCCGCCTGGAGGCGCATCAAGTTGCGCGAAACCAGTTCGCGCACGGTGCCGAGTTGATGCGCCAATTCTTGATGGGTGCCCGGGAGCTGAATCTCGATGCTCTGCCCGGTGTGCTTACCCTCGGTCTGCGCCAGTCGCACCAGCACGGATGCGAGCCGTTGCCGCACCGTGGTGAATGAGAGTTCTTCGATAATTCCCACCAGGCGGCGCAGCCGCGCACCCACCACCGCCAGCATTTTCAAGGCCACTTCAGGATGCGCGAGGCAGAAGCTGCGAAAATCGCTGCGCGAAATGAACAGAATCTGCGCGTCCTCGACGGCGCTGACCGACGCGGGATAAGGAGCGCCGTCGAAAACGGGCAACTCCGCCACGGATCCGCCGGGGCCTTCGACCGCCAGCACCTGTTCGCGCCCGCTGGCAGAGCTCTTGAAGATGCGCAGCTTGCCGGTGACGATAATGTGCAGACCCTTGCATGCGTCGCCTTCAGAAAAGAGCAACTCACCCTGTGCGTATCGCTTGCGCACCGCGTGGCCGGCGAGCAGACGCAGTTCTTCCAGCGACAGGTTCGAGAAAAGGGAAGCCGCGCCCAGCGCGGAGACCACATCTGCAGGTTCAGGCATCGGCAACATTTTAACCAACCTGGCCCGAGCAGTGACTTTAGTCGCAGCATGTGCGCTCGCATCCCGGTAAATTCGGCTTCAGGAGATTCTTCATGGCCACACCTCAAACCACCGTCCGCGACATCGCCTTGGAGCAGCCGGCTTCGATCCGCGTCTTCGAGCACTTCGGCATCGATTACTGCTGCGGCGGCCGCAAACCTCTCGCCCAGGCCTGTCAGGAGCGCGCCCTTGAACCCGAAGCCGTTCTCGACGCTATTAAGGAAGCTGCTGCTGGCGGCGGCGAACCAACCCGGGACTGGACGCAGACGCCGCTTGAGACCATCTGCAGCCATATCCTCGCCACGCATCACGCCTATATCCGCGCTGAATTGCCGCGCCTGGAAATGCTGGCGCAGAAGGTCGTGTCGCGTCACGGAACAACTCATCCCGAGCTCGAGCAGGTCCAGCAGCTTATCCAGGCGCTCAGCCCCGATCTCCTTGAACACCTGGCTAAGGAGGAAATGGTGCTCTTTCCTTACATCACCAACCTCGAGCGCAACCTGGCCAGTTGCGGCCCGCGGCCGCTGGGATGTTTTGGCGCGGTGCGCAATCCCATCCGCGTGATGATCGCCGAGCACGACGCCGCCGGCGACGTCATGGCCCGGATGCGCGTGCTGAGCGATGGATTCACGCCTCCCGAAGGCGCATGCCCGACTTACCGCGGCTTCTACCAGGCGCTCGCAGAGTTCGAGAAGGATCTGCACCAGCACGTGCATCTCGAGAACAACATCCTGTTCCCGCGCACCATCGAGCTGGACGAGAGCTGCGCCTAGAGTTTGTCATTCACTTTGCGGCGGACAGTGACGGGAGCCAATTTTCACGGGTTCCAAAAGCAAAGGGGGCGCATCCCAAACCTAGCGGTAAGACTGCCTGATGGGTTTGCGTGAATTTGCCTCTTTGGGATCGCGCTCCTCAAGGTCACAGCTTCACAGACGCGGCGCGGGGCGAAACGCCGCTGAGCTCGGCGGCGCGGGCCTCGGCGTAGGCCGCGGCGCCCATCAAGGCGGTGCGGCTTTCCAGGATCACACGCACCGGGGTGTTGATCAGCAACTGGCTCAGCCGCCCCTTGTCGGTAAAAGCTTTCATGAACGTGCCGTCCTTGAGCTTTTCAAGGATGCGCGGAGCGATGCCGCCGCCTACGTAGAGCCCGCCCACGGAGAGCATTTTGAGGGCCAGGTTGCCGGCTTCGGCGCCATAGGCCGACACGAACATATCGGTCGCCATTTCGCAGATTTCGCTTTTCGCCGCCAGGGCCAGTTCGGTGATCACGGCATTGGGGTCCTCGGTGGCCATACGCTCGGCCAGCCAGGCCGGCTCTTCCACGCCGCGCACATCGCGCAGGAACTCGTACACGTTGCTCAGGCCCTGGCCGCTGACCACGCGCTCAAAACTGATGCGGCCGTTGTACTTCTGTTGCAGGAAGCGCAGCAGGTCGATTTCGTCCTCGTTGCGTGGGGCAAAGTCGGAGTGGCCGCCTTCGGAGGGGAACGGAACGTAGGCGCGCCCGTCCCAAACCATAAAGCTCTCGCCCAGGCCGGTTCCGGCGGAAATGAGGGCCCGGTTGCCCACCTGGGCCGGATCGCCCTCGCTGAGGGTGTAAATCTGGTCGGCCTCCAGCTCGGCGATGCCGTAACCGTTGGCCTGAAGATCGTTGATGAGGAAGATGTAATCGATGCCCAGGCGCAGCGAGAGCTCGCGGCTGTCGAGCGTCCAGGGCAAGTTGGTGAGACGCAACCGCCCGTCGCGCACCGGCCCCGGGACCCCGAAGCAGGCCGCCGTAGCCTGGTCCGCGGCCAGAAACTCCTTCACGATTTCTTCGAGCCCCGAATACTCGCGGGCGTGAAACTGCTTGTCGCGGGCGTGCGTCAGCTTGCCACCGGTAAAATCGAAGAGCGCGAGGTGAACTTTGGTGCCGCCTACATCACCCGCCAGAATCATTCTTCCCTCTCGAAAAATCCCCGTCCGTCCCCGCCAACGGGAGGCAGCAGCGTGGCCGCGGGCCTATCCAGGAGCAAGGTCAGTATACCGCCGGCCGGCCGGATGAGCTGGCTCGGCAACCGCTCCGGATCGTTGGGGCCGAGAAACACTTCTTTGAGGATTTCCGCTTTTTCGGCCCCGCCGGACAGGAAGAAAACCTGCGCGCCCTGGTTAATGACCGGCCAGGTGAGGGTGATGCGCCAGGCGTTCTTGTCGTCGACTTCGTTGGCCACAGCGAGGCGCCCGATTTCGTGTAGAGCCGCGCTGTGCGGAAACAAGGACGCCGTATGGCCGTTCGTGCCCAAGCCGAGATGAATCAGGTCGAAGGGCGGAGTCTCGGCGCCTTCGAGCCGGAAGCTATTGCGCAGTGCGGACTCGTAGCGGGCGGCGGCGACTTCAGGCTCCAGTTCACCCTCCATGCGGTGAATCTGTTCTTCCGGCAGCGGCACATGCTCGAGCAGCGCTTCGCGGGTCATGCGGTAGTTGCTGTCGGGGTGGTCAGGCGGCACGCAGCGCTCATCAACCCAATAGAGTTCGAGCCGGTCCCAGGGCATGCGCGCGCGCCAGGGCTGGCTGGGGTCGGCGAGCAGCTTAAAGACGGCTTTAGGCGCGGAGCCGCCGCTGATGGCGATCCGCGCCCGTCCGCGCTGCGCTGCCGCCTGCTCCACCGCTTCGACCATATACTGCGCTGCGCGCTCGGCCAGCGCCGCGGCATCGGGTTCCACGTAATAGACAATCTTGAGTTTCGGGGGCATGGGGGAAGATCCTCCGAGTTCTACGTTACACGGCGCAGGGCTTGGCCGAGGCCGGCGGCGCATTGGAGAGATGCGCCGAATCGGAGCCGTGGGCTTCCATTATTCCCGCCGCTTCTGTTGGATGGCGTCGAGCACCCGCCGATCTTCGGCGCTCAGTTCGGCATTTTCGAGCAGGTCTGGCCGGTTCAGAAGCGTTTTGCGCAACTGCTGCTGGCGGCGCCAGCGGCGTATCTGCCCGTGATCGCCGTTGATCAGCACCTCCGGCACATGCAGGCCGGCGAACTCCGCCGGCCGCGTATAGTGCGGGTAGTCGAGCAACCCTCCCGAGCCATGCTGCGAGCGCGGCGCGGGCTTGCGATCGGCGTCCAGCCCCGCGTCCACTTTCGCGCCAATTTCCGGCGCGATTTCCGAGTCAAGGACCCCGAAGCTCTCGAACTCGGCCGAGGCCTGGTTGCCCAACACGCCGGGAATCAAACGCACCACGGCGTCGACGACCACTGCCGCCGCCAGCTCGCCCCCGCTCAACACGTAATCCCCGATCGAGAGCTCCAGGTCGCAATAGAGCTCGTTGATGCGCTCGTCCACACCCTCATAGCGGCCGCAGATCAGCATCACGCGATCAAGGCCCGCCAACTCCCGCGCCAGAACCTGCGTAAACGGCCGACCCTGCGCCGAAAGCAGAATCACCCGCGTAGTGGGCGCCAACCGATCGGCCCCGTCTTTGCATGGTTCCCCGGCGCCTTGGTTGGCAGATGAGCCAGTCCGCTCCGCCTTGGGGGCGACGCCGAGTGCGGTCAGCGCTTCGGCCAGCGGCTCCGGCTTGAGCACCATCCCTTCGCCACCGCCGAACGGCCGATCGTCCACGGTGCGATGCCGGTCGTGCGTAAAGGCGCGCAGATCGTAAGTGTTCACCGCCGCCAGCCCCTCGGACAGCGCCCGCCGCACAATGCCGTGCTCGAAGATGCTCGAGAAGAAGCCGGGAAAGATGGTCACGATCTCGAAGCGCATACATCCGATGATAAGAGTCCCGTGCGCACGGCGCCGGCCGATGTGCTTTAATGATTGCCAACCACCATGCCCGATATTGAATCGCTGCTGAACCGGTGGCAATCGGCAGGCGTACTGGACGCCGAGGCTGCAAACCGCATTCGCGCTCACGAGGCCGTGCAGAAGCGTCCCGGCGCGTTGGGCGACCACCGCGGTCCCCGGCAACCGGGATCCCCGGAAGGCGGGGTTTTGCCTTCCGGGGTGGAGCAACGGGTCTTCGTCGCGGGGATCGGGTGGCAGGGAATCACGGCGCTGATTCTCGGGGCCATTCTCCTCGCCTGCGGCGTGGCGCTGTTTGTCTCCGCGCATTGGGACGAATTGGGTCCCGGCGCCCGTTTCGCGCTGGTGGCCGCGATGGTCGCCGTCTTCCACTTGGGCGGGGGACTGACGCGTGACCGCTTTGGCGGCCTGTCGACGGCGCTCCACGCCGTGGGTACGCTTGCCACGGGCGCGGCCATCGCGCTGGTCGGACAGATCTTCAACATCCAGGAGCACTGGCCGGCGGCGGTGCTGCTGTGGGCGCTGGCGGCGCTCGCCGGGTGGGCGCTCGTCCGCGACCAGGCGCAGCAGACGCTGGCGCTGTTGCTGGTCCCGGCGTGGATGGCGTCGGAACTCGGCTTCGCCGCTCAGGATCGGATCGGCGCGGAGGTCTATCTCGGCCGGCTCCTGTTTGTTTGGGCGATTCTATATCTCACCTTTTTCGTCGGCTCCCAGCGCAGGATTGTGTACGGAATCCTGTTCGCGGCCGCCACCATTGCGAGCGTGGTGGGCGTCGTGCTCATGCTTTCAGCCTGGGTTTCATTTTCGGCGGCACAGAGCTTTTTGCCCTTCGGAACGCGATTCTGGGCCTGGACGGCGATTGCCGCGCTGCCGCTGGTGATCGCTGCGTTCCACGGGCACAAGGGGCTCATTCCCATCGCCCTCGCCATAGGCTTTTCGATCGCGCTGCCGTGGTGCTATCGCGCCTCGATCAATACCTACAACTCGGGGAACGGCCGCGTCGTTTCCTATACCTACATCACTCCCAATCTCGCTGCCCACGCGCTAACGGCGGCGTTCGCGGTCTATCTTTGCTGGTGGGGCGTGCGGCTGGCCTCGAAGGCGCTGGTCAATTTCGGCATTGTGGGCTTCGCTGCCGTGGTGGGGTGGTTTTATTTCAGCGACATCTTCGATGCGATAGGCCGCTCGCTGGGATTAATCGGCCTCGGCGTGTTGTTTTTGGCCGGCGGATGGGCGCTGGAAAAAATGCGGCGGCGCATTCTGGCCGGGATGGGGCATACGGACGAACTGACGCCCGTCCCCGAGGGGGAAGCGCAATGAGAATCTTCAAGACTTCGCTATCCGGCGCCTCGCTGGCGTTGCTCGTGGTCCAGTTGGGGCTGGTTTGCTCGGTCGCGGCCAAATACTTCGTTCAGCGCTGGACGAGCCCGCGGGTTTGGGTCCGCGCCGCCACCTTCGACCCCCAACTGCCCATGCGCGGTCGCTATCTGAGCCTCCAACTCACCGTGGATGGCTGCCAGAGCACGCTGCCTTCGGCCGGGGCAGCCAATTTTCCCCGCGATGTGGACGGCGCCGTGAGGCCAGGCCCTTATTCCATTGGCCGTCGCCAGGCAGTGCGGTTTAACGCCCAGCTCCAGGTGGAAAACAACACCCTTATGGCCATCCGGATTGCGAACCAGGACGCAAGCTTGCCCGGCCAAATGGTGACCGCGCAGCCGGGCGCCTCCTGCCGCGCCATGCGCCTCGATGCGCCGGTGGCTTTCTATATTGCCGAGCACGCCGTCAGCCCACTGCCGCTAACAGCCGGTCAGGAACTGTGGATGGAAGTGACCGTGCCGGCCAAGGGCCCGCCGCGGCCGCTGCAACTGGCCTTGAAGCAGAATGGGCTTTGGAAGCCGTTGGCGTTTCAATAGGCCGGGAGTCGAATCCCGGATCCGGTGGATTCCCAGTCTCGCGACCAGGAAGAAAAAAGAGAATGGTCAGGCAGAACCTGCCACCCGATTAAACAGAACACGGCGCGTTGAGGTCGATAAGCCCCTCCGGCAGCGCCATCTCAATGCGCCCAGCTTCAAGGTCGATTTTGCGCAAATAGCTCTTTACAAATGGGATCAGGACCTCGCCCAAGGCGGCGCGGACAACGAGCAGCGCCACCGGGCCGGCGGTACGGTCCACGTCTTCTATTTCGCCGACCGCGATGGGTTCCGACCCCGCCACATCCACCAGCACGCAGCCGATCAGGTCGGAGACATAGGTTTCGTCTTCGCCGAGCGCAACCCGCTCCGCGCAGGGCACGGCGACGACGAGGCCGGAGAGCGCCTCGGCGGTGGAGATGGAATCGACGCCCGCGAAGTCCAGCACCACGCCGCCTTTGTGCAGCCAATGCGCGGCAATCTCGACGCGGCGCGGCTCGGCGGCGGAGGCATCCGCATTCAACAGCCAGAAGGCCCGGCGGTCGGCGAATTTTTCAGGAAAATCGGTGAGGATCTCAGCGAAGACCTCGCCTTTGCGGCCCTGCGGGCGGCGAATCCGGGCCAGCCACACCCACTGCGCCGCGGGGTCACCCGGAGTCAACTCCGGCTCCGGAACCAACTCAAGCCAAGCGTCAGTTCCACTGCTACTCCTCGTCGTCCTCTTCGAGGATGTCGAGCGTGTAGCGATGGTGCAGCTTCATGCTGACGGCGCCCAGGATGGTGCGCACCGAACGTGCGGTCCGCCCCTGCTTGCCGATGACCTTGCCCACATCCTGAGGGGCGACGCGAAGCTTGAGGACGGTATTCTCGTCCCGCGCCACCGATTCCACCTCGACGGCTTCCGGCTCATCCACCAGAGCCTGGGCGATCTCGCGGACCAAGTCGGCAACTGAGATTGATGCGACCATATCGTTTTGGGTCATGTTCTTGCCTCTGACCGGGCCGGCATTTTCGGAAATCGTGTAGCCCTTGAAAGAGCCGCGGAACGTCGCCGCTCCCTGGGGTCGCGCCCACTTGATTGTGTCCCTTCGTTCAAGGGAGTTTCCGCAAATGCTGGCATTCCGAAATTGGCAAATTGAACCTGTGCGCGAATAGTACCACAGCGCGGGGAACGGCGCCCTAGCAATTCTCCGCCGCCTGCTATTCGCCATTCCCACGCGCGGAAGTTGATAACAGGCTACCGTCGCCACAAATGGAAAATTGCGGACCAGGGAAACGACCAACTGCGGCTAAGCCGCGGCTGAATCCGGGGCCGGCTCGGCGACCGGGCCAGCGGCCGGCTCGGCAGCGGACTCAGCCGCTGGCTCGCGAGCAGGGACGGGCGGTTTGATGGGTGTTTCGTCGACCGTTGGAGCCGGCGCGGGGTGCTTCGCCACCAGTTTTTCGACCGTGGGGGTAAGTTGCGCGCCCACGCTGCGCCAGTAGGCGATGCGTTCATGCTTCAACAACACTGTGGCCGGGCTGGTGCGCGGGTTGTAGGCGCCGACGACCTCAATCGAACGGCCATTGCGGGCGCGGTCCTTTTCAATGACCACGATACGGTAGAACGGTTGTTTGCGGGCGCCAACGCGCGCCAGTCGAATCATCACCACGGCGATAAAGTTCCTTTCCAATTCCCTTCGAGTTTCCTTGATTTCTGCTGCGGCTGCCTTCCCGCCCGCAAAGCGGATTCGGTTTCGGAACCCGCCGACTCCCGGGGTCCTTTGGAGCCGCTCGCGCCGGCCGCGACGGATGCGCTCCGGGCAACAGAAAGGCCGGGCGGGTGCGCCCAGCCGTGCAAGACACAACGCTCAAGTATCGCCGATTCCGGGCCTTCGAGGCAAATCGCCGCTTGCGCGAGTGGTGTCCTAATCTTATCTGGGCTCAAGTCTGCGCAATAATTCTCTGGGAGACCGAAATGGCAGAAGAGAATAAACTCAACGCACATCTGATCGGAGTCGAGTTGTATTTCGAGGATCTTCAGGCAGGGAAGCGGTTTTACAACGAAACTCTCGGTCTTGAGTTGTTGGATGAGGTGGGGGGTCACCATGCCCGATTCAACGCAGGGCCGACATTTGTCTGCCTGGAAAGCAAAGGATCAGAGTCCTATCCGTCGCGCGATAAAGCCGTGATCTTTCTCGAAGTTTCCAATCTCGCGGATGCTGTCCGTTCTATCGCTGTGGAACGAATTCTCGAAATGACGCCGTACGGCGACGGTCGGCGGCGGCCTTGGGCTGTGCTCCATGATCCCGAAGGGCACAACGTCGTCCTCCTGGAAGCATCGCTGTCAACGTTCGCTGCGCAAAATGCAAATTCGGACACTACCGCTTCCGCGCCTTGACCCCGCCCGCCAACCTTTCGTATGCTGCCTGCGGTTGCGCCCGCTCGAACCGGGCCGGAAAGAACGCATTTCGGAGACGGTGGTTCGACAGATCCTTTTCCATTTGGGCGCGTGCAGAGTGAAAACCGTCCGGGTTTCCCACTTCAACCCCTCGCAGGGAGAGCTTATGAGCTCCACCGCCTTCATTTCGGCTCCTACTTACCGTTCGACCGACCGGCCGCTGCTGGTGCGGCGCGCCGCCGTGCTGGGCGCGGGAACCATGGGCTCCCGGATTGCCGCTCACTTGGCCAACGCCGGCATTCCCACGCTGATGCTTGATATTCCCGCCAAAGAGGGTGCAGCGATGCCCGCAAAGGCGGCGCTCGATGCGCTCGCGAAGTCGAAACCCGCGGCGTTGTTTGAGCCGGGAGCCGCGGCGCTGATTACGCCCGGCACATTCGACCACGACCTGGCGCGGCTGGCCGGCTGCGACTGGGTCGTGGAGGCCGTCACGGAAAATCTCGGCATTAAAGCCGCATTGTTGGAACGGGTTCGACCGCATCTCGCGCCGCACGCGCTGCTCACCACCAACACCTCGGGGCTGCCCATCGCCAAGATCGCCGCTGCGCTGCCCAGCGGTCGCGAGCGGTTTTTCGGAACGCACTTCTTCAATCCGCCGCGGTATATGCGGCTGCTCGAAGTGATTCCCACGGTGGAAAGCGATCCCCAAGCGGTGGTCGCATTTTCGGCTTTTGCCGGCCGCGTACTGGGCAAGCAGGTGGTGTACGCCAACGATACGCCCAACTTCATCGCCAACCGCGTGGGCATCTTTGTCACGTTCACGGCTGCCAACCTGATGTTGGACTGGGGGTTCACCATCGAGGAGGTGGATGCGCTCACCGGGCCGGTGCTGGGCTGGCCGCGAACGGGAACCTTCCGCCTCGCGGACCTGGTAGGCATCGACGTGCTGGCGCACGTGGCGGCGAATTTTCCCCAGGGCGTGAACGAAGGCCGGTTTTCCAGGCTGTTGCGCGAAATGATGAAGCGCGGCTGGCTCGGCGATAAGACCGGCCAGGGGTTTTACAAGAAGATTCGCAGCGCCGGCGGCAAAGAGGAGCGGCTGGTGCTCGATCCGGCGAAATTTGTCTACAGGCCTTTCGAGAAGCCGGCGATTCCGGCCCTCGATATGGCGAAGAACGCCGACATGCATGGGGCGCGGCTGCGCCTGCTGTTGGGCAAGGATCCGGCGCGGGAAAGGGCGGCGTCATTTTTGTGGCCGCTGCTGGGGTCGCTGTGGACCTATGCCGCCGACCGCATCGGCGAAGTGGCCGCCGACGCGCCCTCCATCGACGCCGCCATGCGCGCCGGCTTCAACTGGGAGCAGGGTCCGTTCGAGATGTGGGACGCGGCCGACCTGCCGTCCATCGCGAAGCGGATGAAAGCCTTCGGCGCGCCGGTCAGCGCCCATGTGGAGGCGCTCCTAAACGCCGGCTTTTCTTCCTGGTACGCCGACCAGGGTCGCATGTGCTTCCAGCCGGCCACGGGCAAGATGGAGCCGGTGGGAACGATTCCCGGTCAGGCGCGGGTCTTCGATTTTCGCCGCCAGGGCAAGGTGGTGCGCGGCAATAACGGCGCTTCGCTGGTCGATCTTGGCGACGGCGTCGCCTGCCTGGAGCTGCACTCGCTCAAGAACGCCGTGGGCGGCGACGTGCTGGAAATGATCACCTCGGTCCTCGACCCGGGCTCGGCCAGCGTGCGCGATTTTGCCGGATTCGTGATCTCTGGCGACCGCGAGAGTTTTTCCGTCGGGGCCAACCTGATGCAGCTGCTGCTCTCGGCGCAGGAGGGCGAGTGGGATGAAGTCGAGGCGATGCTCCACGCCTTCCAACGCATGACCTCGGCGGTGAAATTCTGCCCGCGGCCAGTGGTGGCGGCGCCGTTTGGGTTGACGCTGGGCGGGGGCGCGGAGATCTGTCTGCACGCGGCGCGCCGCCAGGCCCACGTGGAAACCTACATGGGGCTGGTGGAGGCTGGCGTGGGTCTGATTCCCGCCGGCGGCGGAACAAAGGAGATGCTCTTCCGCGCCGTCGATGCAGCCGCGGCCCTGGCCCCACCCGATCCGCGCGACCCGGCGTCGCGCTTCGCGCAGTCGGCGGAACTGGCTACGGCGCTCAAAAACCGGCTCGAATTGATGGCCATGGCCAAGGTTTCCACCTCGGCCGTCGAAGCGCTGTCTATGGGCCTGCTAGCGCCCGGCGACCGCACCAGCATGAATCGCGACCGCTTGCTGCTCGACGCCAGGGCGCAGTCGGCAGCGATGGCCGAAGCCGGCTATACCCCCCCACAACCCCGGACGGCCGTGCCGGCGCCGGGAAGCTCGGCGCTGGCCACCATGGAAACCGGGATCTTTCTCATGGGCGAGGCCGGCTATGCGAGCGAACACGACCAGAAGGTGGCCCGCTGGATTGCCTACGTCCTTGCCGGCGGCCGGGTGACGCCGGGCGCGCCGGTGAGCGAGCAATACCTTCTGGATTTGGAGCGAGAGGCGTTTCTCTCCTTGTGCGGCGAGGCCAAGACGCAGGAACGGATTGCGTTTACACTCAAGACCGGAAAGCCGTTGCGGAATTGATATGAAGCTCCTGGCGTTGGCCTTGTTTTCGGCAGCTTGTTCGGCGCTTGGGGCCATCTCGCCAGGGAGCCAAAACACAAAAACAACGCTGGCCCTCAGCGGGCTCAACGAATCCGGATTACTCAACGTGGACGGCCGGTCGGTCCCTTACCTCATCCGCCATTTGCCGATCGATTCGTTTCCCGATTTGCCGGCTGCGATACAGGCCGAGCTTAATCGCCGCGGCTGCCTGATTCCGCAGACCTACGAGGCGCACCGGCCGGAAAACGTCGTGCATGCCAGCCTGGAAGGTCCCCGATCCTCCGACTGGGCGGTGCTATGCTCAGCCGAAGGAACGGTTTCGCTGCTAGTTTTCTTCGCCGGCGCCTCCGGCCGTGACCCCTCGGACCCGTTTGTGCTCGCTTCGGCTCCGGAGACAGAACGGCTCCAGGCGCACGGGACGGGCGGCGTGCTGGGCTTTAACTGGGGCATCGATCCGGCCTCGCCGCAAGAGGTGCACGACGCGCAAACCGGCTTGGTTCCGCGACCGCCGCGCATCGATCACGACGCCCTGGCCGACTCCACCGTAGACCACCGCACCATTTACCACTTCTACGCGAAGAATGCGTGGACACTGCTGGACATGCCGAATTGAACATGCCCAATTGACCCGCTCCTTTGGCGATCTTGCCGACTCAGCCCCTTTTGACCACGATCTTCAGCGATCGATTTGAACCAGACGATCGAGTCGGCGATCGATGCCCGAGATGCCGCCGCTTTCGATCAGGCGTCGCACGAAATGCGCGACCTGTTGTTCATGATCGAGGGACGCGTATGAATGGCGATTCACCGCGCGCGGGCTCCTGCCCGGTGTTCCGGGCTCGCTTTCGCGGGGCGGCCAGATGCCCGCGTTGCGGCGCCGGTATGACCACGCTGATGCTGCTCAGTGCCCAAGCTTATCGCTTGCGCCAGCAAGCCCGGCAACACCTCCGACGGGGCGATTGCAGGGCGGCTCTTGCCTGCGCCGCAAAGGCTCAGCAATTGCGAGCAACGCCCCAAGGCAGTTTCTTGCAATGGATCTCCATCGCCGCGTCCGGGCAGATCTCCTGTTCCTGAACCTCTGCATTCCCAGCTCTCAATGCGCTGAAACACTGTGGGGGATTTT
>JASHTU010000381.1 GCA_030040395.1 Acidobacteriaceae bacterium | reverse complement strand
GGGGTGCTGCGCAGCTACCTGCTCAACACCTACACAGCGCGCAAGTTGGGGCTCAAGTCTACGCACAACGCCTCGCGCGGGCTGGCCGGAACGCCGGGGATTGGCTGCGGCAACCTCTATCTCGAGCCCGGCGCGCTTGCGCCCGAGGAAATCATTGGCGATGTGCGCGCCGGCCTCTACGTCACCAGCCTGATGGGCTTCGGTGTGAACATTGTCACGGGCGATTATTCGCGCGGCGCGGCTGGCCTGTGGATCGAGAACGGCCAGCTTACCCACGCCGTCGAGGAGGTGACCGTGGCCGGCAATCTCGGTGAGATGCTGCGTAACGTTGTCGCCGTCGGCGCCGATCTGGTCTTCCGCGGTTCGGTGGCTTCGCCCACGTTGCGGATTGACGAGATGACGATTGCAGGGAGCTAAAAGGCAGCGAGTCAGAAAGTCAGCCGATCTGGCGAATCAGCGTCCGCATGGCGATTTGTCCAGCGAAGGGGCTCGCTGGCGAGAAATGAAATCTGAGATGCGAGCGGATGAGGGCGCCGGTGCAAGGACGGTCGGAAGAAGCGGCGGAGGCCCGAGCCCATTCTATGGAAGAGATCTTTTTCGAACCCGCCGATCCCACCGCCGCGCTGGCCCAGTTGCCCCGCGCGCCGGCGGTTTTCGCGCTTTTCGGGGCGGAAGCGCACGCGGAACCATACATCGGGCGCACGCCTAACCTCCGCGCTAGGCTGGAACGGCTCCTTCAAGCCTCAGCCAGCCATCCCCGGCGGTTGCAACTGGCCGGGCGCGTGCGGCGCATCGCCTGGCGGCTGACTGGCTCGGATTTCGAGTCGTTGCTTCTCCAGTTTGAACTCCTCCAACACCAATACGGCACGAAGTGCCTTGAACGCATGCACTTGAAAGCGCCCGCATTCGTGCGCTTCCTGGGTGGCAATCCGTATCCGCGCGTCGCCGTCACCCACCACCCCAGCCAGCGCGAGGCCGATTGGGCGTACGGGCCGTTTGCTTCGCGGGCCGCCGCGGAGCGCTACGTGGACGAGGCGCTCAAACTGTTTCTGCTGCGCCGCTGCACCTTCGATTTGAATCCCGACCCGAGCTACCCCGGTTGCGTCTACTCCGAGATGAAGATGTGCTTGGCGCCGTGCTACAAGGGTTGCACCGACGAGCGCTACGCCGAGGAGGCCGTGGCCGTCGAGAACTTTTTCGCCACACGGGGCGAGAGCCGGCTGATGATGCTGCGCGCCGAGCGCGACCAAGCCTCGGCCAAGCTCGAATTCGAGTCCGCCGCCGCACTCCACGCGCAGGTGCAGCGGGTGGAAGCGGTGCGAGCGCTGGCGCCGGAGCTGGTTCGGCCCATGAGCCGGCTGCGCGCCGTCATTCTGCAGGCTTCCGCCCGGCCGGACGAGGTTGCGGTGTTCCTGTTTGAGAGCGGGCGCCTGCGCGGTCCGGCGGGCTTTTCTACGCTGGGCATGAGAATCCAGAATGAGCAGTCGGGCTCGACTTCGCTGTTCGCGCATCCCATGGCGCTGGAGCCGATCCCGGAACAAGCGGAGATCGGAGACCAGAGAGCTGAGAGCAGGGAGCAGGGATCCGGCAACAGGGAACAGGAATCGGAGACGAGCTCTCAAACTGGGAGCGATTTGACCCTCGCCGACGCCGGCAAACCAAAGACTGGGACTTTCGCCCCTGCGGAAGACATGGCGCGGGTAAAAATCCCTCGTGGGCTGCTGGAGGCGCGGCTCGAAGCTGCGCTGGCCGCGCTGGCTCAGCCCGCGAACCCGCCCTCGGCAACCGTGCGCCAAGGCCACCTGGCGCTGCTCAAGCGTTGGTATTACCGGCCCGAGGCGCGCCGCGAAGGCGAGATCCTCTTTCCCGACGCGGAAGGCCGCTGGCCGGTGAAAGCCATTCTGCGCGGCATCGGTCGTGTGGCGGCGAAAGCGCTGGTTGCATCGACGCGCGGGTAGGTCGGCGCACATGCCGGCATACGGACCCCGCTTGGATTGGCTGCCGTGGCGGCGGTTGCCCGTCGGCACTCTCTACTTCTGCACAAAGAACTCCGACATGGAGGGCGCGGTCGCCGCTGCCGCGGGAGGGTTCGGGAGGCCGAGCGCGTCCATGATGGTGCGCAGCATGCTCTGGTGCTGATAGACAGTGCTCGATGTCTGCTGATATCCCGGCTTCACAACCGGGCCCCACAAGACCGGCGAGACATGGCCGCCACCATGGGCGGTGTCGCTGGTTGCGGCCTCATCGAAGTCGACGATCAGCAGGCCATCGCCGCCAGATTGAAATGCGGCAAACTTCGAGAGCGGAAGCACAACCTCGGACTGGAGCCAACTGTCGGCCTGCTGCGGAGTGCCGTTATGCGCATCGTCATTCACATCGGGAACGATGTAGGAGAACTCCGGAAGCGCGCCGTTGGCAAGATCGGCAGCGAACTGCGAGAACGGCCAGATTACTTGATCCGCGACCGCTGTATTATCGGCTACGTCGGAAAGCAGGGCAAAAGGGTTGTGGCGAATCAGATACAGTCCCGTGTTGCCGCCCACGTAACCCCGCGTGATGCCTTCCGCATAAACCCGGAATGGATCGTTCGCCGCCAGCATCCGCCGCGCAATGTTATCCACGTTCCACACGGTGGTCGAGTTGTCGTTGTTGGTGAGCACCTGGCCGGTGGTCAGCATCAGGTAATTTCCGATCGAAGGGTGCGTATTGGCGTAGTAATCCGTAGGCAGCGCGCCGTTGGCAATCAGGTTGTTGAGGTTTGGCCACACTGAGGGATTGCCCACCACCGAGGAGTAGCTCTGGTTTTCTTCCATCACCAGGACAATGTGTTGGCTCGACGGGACGGCAAGCTGCACAGCAACCGTAGCCTCGCCCGATTTGGCGCTGTCCTGCATGCTGGTCGCGGTTACGGTCACGATTCCTTCCGTTGCCGGCGCCGTGAATACGCCGGCTGACGAGATGGCGCCGCCGGTTGCCGACCATTTCACTGCGGAGCTGTAGCTCCCGGTCCCTTGCACCGATGCCGTGCACTGCGAAGAGCCGCCCGTAGTCACGGTGGATGGAATGCAGCTTACCGAAACCGATGTGATGGAAGAAGGTGTTGCGGAAGCGGAGACCGAGACAATGGCAGAGCCGCTGATGTTGGGCTGCTCGGTGCTGGTTGCTGTGACCGTTACGTTCTCGGGCGTGGCAGGCGCTCTCAGAACGCCTGTCGGGGTGATGGAGCCTGCGCTCGCTGACCAAGTCACCGCCGAACTGTAAGACCCGGCGCCCTGCACCGCCGCAGTGCATTGCGTCGTGCCTCCCGTATAAACGCCCGGCGGGTTGCAACTCACCGAAACCGAGGTAGCCGCCGCGCTCGGCAACGAAGACTGGACCATGGGAGTGCGCCCTCCGCAAGCGGCCACTGAAACAGCCATGGCGCACGCCGCCACGAAGAACAGAGTGTGGGCCTGAATTCGCTGTATACGCCGAATACGCATGATCCTCACGGAGGGAATCAACCCGATCTTGATACCCGAACCCCTCAACTACTACTGCGGACCGGATCGGGCTCGTTGGAACCATCCGCAACGAAAGCTATCTCTGGCCAGAAAACTCGTCTCGGGAGAGATTTGCCCCGATTGATGAGTAAGATGATCGGAAAAAGGAAAAAGAAAATTCGTTCGGAACCGCAGCCGGAGAGCGGATTGCTCTAATTTTTTCTCCGCCGCCGAGTTTCATCGCTGATTGGGCCAGCGACGCCAGTGGACAAGAGGCGCCAGATTCGCGGCTGATACACTGAGGCAACGAGGAATTGCGCGCCAGGCGCTCCATGGTCGAGTTGGTTCCATCGATTCTTTCGGCGGATTTTGCCTATCTGGCCGACCAAATCGCCGCGGCCGAGCGGGGCGGCGGCACGGTCATCCACGTGGATGTGATGGATGGGCACTTTGTCCCTAACATGACCATTGGGCCGTCGGTGGTGGCTAGCCTGCGCAAGGCCACGCGGCTGCCGCTCGACTGCCACCTCATGATCGACAATCCCAACGAATTCATCGCCGGCTTTGCGGAGGCCGGGGCGAACTGGGTGAGCGTGCATTACGAGGCCTGCACCCACTTGCACCGCACTCTCGAAATGATCCTCCACCACGGGATGAAGCCCGGGGTGGTCCTGAATCCGGCCACCCGCGTGGACCTGATAACGGAGATTCTGCCCATGGTCCACCACGTACTGATCATGAGCGTGAATCCGGGTTTCGGCGGGCAGGAGTTCATTCCGTTTTCACTCGGCAAAATTCGCCGCCTGGCCGAATTGCGCCGGGAATTGGGGTTGACCTTTAGAATCGAAGTGGACGGGGGCGTGGCTCACGACACCGTCGCCCAGGTCGTCCAAGCAGGTGCGGAATTGCTGGTGGCGGGTAATGCTGTCTTCGGCGCGGGGCGTCCGGAGGGGGATGCCCGCGAATTGCTTGCGGCGGCTCGCGAAGCCGCGGGCGAACCAGCCGAAGCGGGCCCCAGCGCGATGCGAGCGTAAATGCTCTTTTTCACACACTTGTTTTCTTGGGCGCGCATCGTCGGGAAGAGTAGAATCTTCTCAAAACAGGCACGGAACAGGCGGGTGGCCGGTCTTGGCCCCCCGGGCAACGAGGTCCTATGATCCGGTTTTCGAAGAAGATTGCCATTTTGACCCTGGCGGTTCTGGTCCTGGGCGGAGTTTCGGCCCAGGCGAAGACAAAACAGAAGAAGCCAAAAAAGGACTTTAACCTCGGCGCCAACCCCTTGGCCAATGTCAAATCTGACCAGCCTGACAAGGAACTCTTCGACAAAGCGATGGTGGCCATGAAGAAGGGCCGCTACGATGTGGCGCGGCTGGACCTGCAGACGCTGATGAACACCTATCCGGAGTCGGAGTACCGGATGCGCGCCAAGCTGGCCGTTGGCGATAGCTGGTACAAGGAGGGCGGCTCGGCCGCGCTGACCCAGGCCGAGGCGGAGTACGAGGACTTTATTACCTTCTTCCCCGACGCGCCGGAGGCCGCCGAGGCCAAAATGAAGGTGGCCGACATTTATTACCAGCAGATGGAGAAGCCGGACCGCGATTTCACCAACGCCCTCCAGGCCGAGCGCGAGTACCGGGAAATGGTCAACATGTTTCCCGACTCGTCGCTGATTCCGCGCGCCAAGCAGAAGCTGCGCGACGTCGAGGAAGTGCTGGCTGAGCGCGAAACCCAGATCGGCCTCTACTACCAGAGCCGCGAGGACTATAACGCCGCCATTGCCCGGCTGCAGACCGTGGCGGATACCTACCCGCTCTATTCCAAGAGCGACCAGGTGTGGATCGGCATCGGCGATTGCTACATGGGCGAGGCTCACAACATCCAGATTGCGCCCAATCTGCCCGGCGCCGTGCGCGAGCGGCTGCGCGCCGTCTATCAGAACAAAGCCGCCGAGGCCTACGACAAGGTAATTACCCGCTATCCCATGGCGCCGCACGTCGAGGATGCGCGCGACCGGCTGGTGGCTATGAATCGGCCCATCCCCGAGCCCACTGAGGCGGCCATCGCCGAAAGCGACGCCGAAGAACGCAGCCGTCAACCCCTGCACTTTAGCGACCGGACCCTGGGATTGATCCGCCGCGGGCCCACGGTTGTCGAGGCAGTGCATGTAGGCGAACCTTCCCTAGGCGACCCCCAGCGGATCATTGCGCCCGCAATCACCAAGGAGAATGTCGCCTTATTTCAAGAAGCCTTGGAGGCGGGCAAACCGGCCGGGCCGGCTGCTCCGGTGGTTGCCACCGGGGCCAATGAGCCACCCCGCACCGGCCAGCCTTCCCAGGCGCCGCTGGCCACAGAGGCTCCCGGCGCGGGTACCGGCATTGGCGCGGAGATCGTGAGCGCGCCCTCGGGTCCGGCCCAAGCCGCGCCCGCTGCAAGCACGCCGGCAACCGATCCCAACGCTGTGGTGAAAGCGGTGGGACCTGCCAATACCGTTTTGCCTCCCACCGAAAAACCAGCCGAAGCGCCGCTTCAGGTCAACGACATCAAGACTCCGCCGCCTCCGCAGCCGATCACTGCGTCCAACGGCAAAGCCAAAGCGCCCAAGCCCGACCTGAGCAGTTCATCGTCAAGCAAGAAGAAAAAGAAGAAGGGGTTGAGCAAGCTTAACCCGTTCTAAAAGTCTTCCGAGCAGCGGTCGGAGAGAAAGCCGCGTCTGTTTAAAGATGTCCCCTTCACCCCCAGGGGGTGTTTCCGCCCGATTCCCTGGAATCCGCAGCTTACGGGAGGATTGCTCCTATAAGCTTCTGATTGCAGGAATTTTTTTCCGAAGTTCCCGGAAATAAAAAGCATAAGGGCGACAATCGGCTCGCCGACGCTGAGAGAGGGTTGGTGGCGCTGACCCAGCATTCGAAAGCTCCAAACTTGCGGAATTCGGTTTTAAGTACATTTGCGGACGTTCAGAAACCAGCATAGCGAATTCCAAGAAATTGCCTGCAACTCTGGGTAACCCCATAAGTGATTGGTATTGATCGAGATATTGAAGAGCAGATGAGCGAGGAGGCTCGTCCGGCGCGGGGGAGATTCCCGAACGCGGCTCTGTTTAAAAACGCACTCAAGATGTGCATTAGATTGTTCTGAAGTTTCCTCGAAAAAATGCCGATGGTTCTACAGTGATGGGCGGCAACAGAACCCCAATCTGGAATCCGAATTGTCGCGCAGTGATTAAGAATCCCAAGAAACGGTTGCGGCCCCTACGGCCTGCAGGAAGGCGTTTCCGGCCAGCCCGGTTGCAGGATGGGGTTGGCCCTCTTTGCAAGCCGTGGCATTCTGCTTTTGCGGCTCTTTGTCTTCTACTCGCCGCTGTCCCGCCGCGCTTAGCCTGTCAGTTTAACGGCAGGCCGCCGATGGTCTTCGGGTCAGCGAGCGTGATGCTCATCGCCACACTTGAATCGCTGACCGTTGACGCTGCGCCGATGGCGCTCGTTGCCGGCAAGTCTGGGCGAGAACCCTTTGCGGATGCCGATTCCGTGGCCATCACCACCACTTGGGCAGTGCCTGCCAACCTGACGACAATCCATATGGTCT
>JASHTU010000380.1 GCA_030040395.1 Acidobacteriaceae bacterium | reverse complement strand
GTTTAACGGGCCGGAACAGGGGCCCCCGCACGGCAAGGCTCCAATCGGTGATCGGGGGCATTTCGGTGGTGTCGATCTCGCTCTCCGGCATGGCGGCCAAAGCATCGAGCTGAGCCCGCAGCTTGGGGGTCAACGGCTTAGGATTACCTCTTTTCATACTCCTGCCTCTCATGGCTTGTCGCCCTCCGCGCGCTGATGATTCTTCCGACTCCCGATTCGTCTTCAGGCCAAGTGTGAACGACATAGAGGACAACGGCTCCATCCGTGCTTGGCGAGCCCAGGGTTCTCCAACGCTCCTCGTCCGGGAATGGGTCGTGGACCGAGATGCACAGCGGATCTCCGAGGGCGCGTTCGGCGAGCTCAAAGCCGACCTTATGTTTCTTCAGATTTGCCTTCTCCTTTTCGGGGTCCCAAGTCCAGCGCACGCCGGTCTCCGTATATACAAAATTGTATCTACATACTTGGTTTACGTCAATCGACTCTCAGCGGCTGGCGGCGATCATTTGGGCGGCGTGTTGGAGGCTGGTTTCGGTGACTTTAGCGCCGGAGAGCATTCTGGCCACTTCACGGGTGCGGGCCTGGTTGTCGAGGGTGCGGATCTGGGTTTTGGCGCCGTTTTGGGTTTCGCGCTTTTCTACGGCTAGGTGGTGGTCGGCGAAGGCGGCGATCTGCGGCAGGTGGGTGACGCAGAGGACCTGTTGGGCGCGGCCGAGGGCTTTGAGCTTCTGGCCGACGGCGTCGGCGGCGCGGCCGCCGATGCCGATGTCGATCTCATCGAAGACTAACGTGCGCGGAGTTGGTCGTTTTTTGTTGATTTTAGAAGATGTTTCTTCAACCGCAACTTTAAGGGCGAGCAGAACCCGCGACAATTCGCCGCCGGAGGCGATTTCGGTGAGGGGCTTGAGGGGCTCGCCGGGGTTGGTGGCGATGCGGAATTCGATCTGATCCCAGCCGTGGGGGGTCCAGACGGAGTTTGCTTCGGGGGCTGAAGCTTCTTCCTTATTTGGGCCCTTTTCGGCGCGATGCCCAGAGGGCTCCCAGTCGTGCCTTTTCAAAGATTCGGCTGCATTTCCCGAGGCGTGCCCGTTGGGGGCAGTGGCTGCCTGGCCATCGGCCACGGGCGCGGAGGGATCGGCGGATGCGACGGCGATGGCGAAGCGGGCCTTCATGGCGAGGGAGTTGATGTGGGCTTCGGCGAGGCGGGCCAGCTTTTGGGCGGCGGCGCGGCGCTGGAGGGTGAGGTCAGAAGCAGCCGTGCGATAGGCTGCAGCGGCCTTTTCAAGGTCGATGCGAAGCGTTTTGAGGATTTGGTCGCGGTCTTCGATTTCAGCGAGCTTGCGGGCTACGTCTTCGCCAAAGGCGAGGACTTCAGCGACGGTGTGGCCGTATTTGCGCTTGAGGCGATCAAGAAGGGCGAGACGGTCCTCGATTTCGGCCAGACGCTCGGGGGAAGCGTCGATGCCTTCGGCGTAGTCGCGGAGGGTGGCTGCGACGTCGCCGACGGTGGCGCGGGCGGAGGCGATCTGTTGCGCGGATTCCGCAAAACGGGCGTCGTAGCGGGCGAGCTCTTCGATGTTGCGCAGGGCGGCGCGCAGAGCGGCTTCGGCGCTGGCTCCGCCCTCGTAAAGCTGGTCGAAGGCGGTCATTGCGGCGGCGTACAGTTTTTCGGCGTTGGCGAGGACGCGCTTTTCGGTTTCGAGGGCTTCGTCCTCGCCGGCTTCAAGACGCGCGGACTCGATTTCCTGACGCTGGTAGATCCAGAGATCGACCATGCGCAGGCGGTCCTGTTCGCCTTGGAGCAGATCGTCGAGCTTTTGTTGGGCGGCGCGCCAGTGGGCGTGGGCTTCAGCGACGGCGCCGGTGGAAATGCCGGCGAAGCGGTCGAGGAGAATGCGCTGCTGGGATTGGTCGAAGCTGAAGAGGGTTTCAGTTTGGGCGTGGACGAGGGCCAGCTCGGGTGCGAGTTGCTTGAGGGCGGCGACGGTGGCGGGCTGATTGTTGACGAAGACGCGACCCTTGCCAGTGGAAAAGATCTCACGGCGAAGGATGATGTCGGGGCCGTCAGCGTCGATGCCGTTTTCTTCGAGGATGGCTTCGGCGCCGGGGGTGGACTCGAAGACACAGGCTACGACGGCTTTTTCGGCTCCGTGGCGGACAAGCTCTCCCGAGCTTTTACCTCCCATCAGGAGGGCCAGAGCGTCTACAAGGATGGACTTGCCGGCGCCGGTTTCGCCGGTGAGGAGATTGAGGCCGGGACCGAATACGGCGATGGCGTGATCGATGACGGCGTAATTTTCAGCGCGCAGCTCGACGAGCATGGGCAAGGCCCCAGGTGAGACAGAAATCCGAGCGCAGCATAGCACGAACGGAGGGGGTTGGGTATCCGGTTCGGGATCAAGGATTTGGCGGAGTTTTGCACGGCGGGCGCGCGGGATCAATCCCTTGGAGGGCGGAATTGCATCTGATACCGTGGATAATGAGGTGAACCCCGATTCTGACTGCGGCGTTGGTGTATGTATTGCAGGCTGACAGCGGCGCGGGCCCGGCGCCGGTAAGCACGCAGGGCTTTAGCGCGCTGGCCCATATGATGAGCGACATCGGGCCGATCGCCATCGGCGTGTTGGTGTTGCTGCTATTCGCCAGCCTGTACTCGTGGACGGTGATCTTCGGCAAGATGTCGATGTTCAGCAGGGCGACCAAGGAGAGCCGCCGGTTTGTGCGGGCGTTTCGCAAGGCGACGCGGCTGCAGGAGATTGCGGCGCTGACGGAGGGATACCCGGCGAGCCCGCTGGCGCAGGTCTTTGAGGATGTTTACGAGACCTACCGGCGGCAGACGGGCGGTTCGGGTCCGCCGCAGAATCTGGCGCCGCTGGAGCGGACGGCGCAAACGGCGTCGAGCGAAGCAGTGACCACGCTGGAGCGACGGATGACGTGGCTGGCGACGATTGGGGCCACGAGCCCGTTTGTGGGGCTGTTCGGCACCGTGATGGGGGTAGTGGACGCATTCAGCGGGTTGGGCCAGGCGGGCGCGGCGACGCTGCGGGCGGTGGCGCCGGGCATTGCGGAGGCGCTGATTACCACGGCGGCGGGTCTGTTTGTAGCCGTGCCGGCGGTGGTGGCGTACAACCAGTTCGCGGCGCGCATCCGGGTGTTTGCCGCGGCCATCGACGATTTTTGCCGCGAGCTGCTGAACTCGCTGGAGGAGATGCCGGTGCGGGCGCAGGCTCCGGCGCCGCAACGGGCGGCCGGCGATTTTCCGCGGGAGGCCGAGCGTGGCGTTTTCAAGTAACGACCGCCGGGCGCCCACGCCGGAGGCCAAGGCCGTGATGGCCGGAGAGGCGCGACGTGGCTTTTACAAATAACAACGGCCAGACGCGCTCGTCGCTGGCGGAGATCAACATTACGCCGCTGGTGGACGTGGTGCTGGTGCTGCTGGTGATTTTTATGATCACCGAGCCGGTTCTGCAGTCGGGGATCGAAGTGAACGTGCCCAAGACGCGGACGGTGAAGGAGATCACCGAGCAACGGATGGTGGTGACGATCGACAAGGACCAGGATATTTTTCTGAACGATCAGCCCATCAACATTCACGATTTGCCGGCGCGGCTGCACCAGGCGGGTGTGGATCCGGCGCACCAGTCGATCTATTTGCGCTCTGACCAGACGGTGCCGTTTGGAGCCTTCGCCACGGTGATGGACGCGGTGAAGCAGTCGGGGATCACGAACGTGTCGATTGTGACACAGCCGCTGGAGACGAAGGGCCGTGCGGGCGGCAACGGTGGGGACTAGGGCGGCATGAACACCGTTTTGGAACGCGGCGAGCAATTGGAAAGGGAACTGACGCCGGAGTCGCTGGCGCGGCCGGCGATGAGCTCGCTGGCGTTGCACGGAGGATTGATTGCGGCGCTGGTGCTTTATGGAATTGTGAGCGGACTGTTCCGTCACGACATCTGGGGCAACCGGGGACTGGGCGGGGCCATGCAGGTGAACCTGGTGAGCAGCGCATTGCCGTTGCCGGCCAAAGAAGTGAACCAGAACGTGCTGGCCACGGAAACCCCAAGCGAAGCTCCGGCCCAGCTCAGCCCGAAGAAAATGCAGCAGGTGGACGAGAAGGCGATTCCGATTCCGGGCAAGCGGGTGAAACCGAAGCCGCAGACGAGGCCGAAGACGCAGCAGCATCAGCCGGTTCCGCAACAAAACCGCGCCGCGTACGGCGAGCAGGCGGGTTCAGTTTTGCCGCGCGCCACGCAGCCGGCCATGGCGTCGAACGGGCCAACGACGGTGGGCGACAACGATTTCGCCAGCCGCTTCGGGTGGTACGTGGACCAGATCAACCGCAAGATGGCGAATAGCTGGTTCAAGCAGGAAGTGGATCCGCGGACGCCGCGCGGGGCGCGGGTTTACCTGATTTTTACCGTTCACCGCGACGGCAGTCCGAGCAGCCTGCAACTGGACCGCTCGAGCGGCAGCCCCACGCTGGATCTATCCTGCGAACGCGCCGTACAGCGCGTGGACACCTTTGGGCCGCTGCCGGGAGCTTATAATCAAAGTACGCTGAAGGTTTCTTATTATTGTGAATACTAGGGAAGTTGAGCTGGGAACGCCTTTTGTCTGGTTCGCGCGCGACGAGTTTTTGCCCGGCGGGTGTTGTCCGGACCGCAAGCCGCCCGGCGGTTGCAAGCGCAAAGTCCATTTCATCCATCTTCGAGGTCACGCTTTTGGGGGTGACGTTTTGGCGGTTTCTGCGTCCTCAAAATTAGGCCCATTCGAGGCCGCGCGCACGATCATCCGGCATCCGGCAGGAAGGATCGCTCATCGCATGAAGGCAATCTGGCGGGTTTGGCCTCTCTTTTTGCTGACCCTGGCGTGGTTTCCGACACAAGAATCAGCCGCTCAGGACTGGGTTCACACGGGAACCAACTTAAGCAACACCAGCATCCGGCTGGCGGTTGCCGATTTCAAGCCGGGGGGCAGCGACCCGCAGACCCAGCCGCTGAAAGCCGTTTTTGACGGCACGCTGTTTAACGACCTGAACAATGCGGGAATCTTCGAAATGGTGTCGAAGAGCCTGGCTCCGCAGACGATGCCGGGCTCGCCGCAGGAGATGGTGCTGAGCCAGTGGTCGGCGTCTCCGGCGGATGCGGCGATGGTGGCGTTTGGCGGATTTGCCGTGAATAACGGCCGGTTGGTGGTTTCCGGCTGGCTGGACGATGCGCGCAACACCGCGAACCCGCAAGTGCTCAACCAGCAATACGACGAAACTGCGAACGAGGACATGGCGCGCACCATTGCGCACCGGTTCGCGGATGCGATTATCTACCGGCTCGGCGGGGGGATTAACGGCATCTGCGAGACCAAGATTTACTTTGTGAGCTCGCGCACCGGCGCGAAAGAAATCTGGGTGATGGATTACGACGGGTCGAATCAGCGCCAGATCACGCATCTGGGCACCATCTCGCTTTCGCCGCGGGTGTCGCCGGACAATTCGCGGATTGCCTTTGCTTCGCTGGAGCGAAATGGCTGGGCGATCCGGATGTATTCGCTCGACCTGGGCCGGCTGGTGAGTTTTCCCGGGGGCGGGGTGAGCGGGAGCAACCAGTCGCCGGCGTGGTCGTCAGACGGAACGAAGATTGCGTTTTCTTCAGCGCGGTCGGGGCATCCGGAGATTTGGGTTGCGGGCGCGGATGGGGGCAGCCCGCACCAGGTTACTTCGTTCGGCGTCGACACTTCGCCGACGTGGGATCCGAAGACCGATGCGCAGATCGCCTTTATCAGCGGGCGGACCGGCGAGCCGCAGATTTACATCATGGGCCAGGATGGCTCGAACGTGCAGCGGATGACGGATGGAGGTTATGCGGTTTCTCCCTCCTGGGCTCCGAACGGCAGCCTGCTGACCTTCAGTTGGAACCGCAAGTACGGGCCGGGTGATCCGGGCGCGCAGGACATTTACGTGTTTAATATTGCCTCCATGCAGTGGCTGCAGGCGACGCACGAGTCAGGGAGCAACGATTTTCCGTCGTGGTCGCCGGATGGGCGGCACATCGTCTTCGAGCGCACCATCGGCGGGCGGACGCAGATCTGGACGATGCTGGCCGATGGAACGCATCAGCAGCAGTTAACGCACACGGGCAACAACTTTATGCCTAACTGGAGTTCGAAGTGAACCGCGGATGCGGTCGCGGCAAATGAGGGTGTTAGATTCGCTGGAATTGGGTCCTTAATCGCAACAAACTTCTCCGGCTCTTTTCGCGGAGAAGGGCAGTTCGGGGGCCGGTGACGCAGGCAGGATGCGGCCGGCCTTAACCTCAACTTTTTTCACGGGGACATCGGCCAGTGCCGAGATGCGTCCGTTTGCCGTTCAACTGTCTTGCCGGTCAATGAGCAGGGCCTTGGGGAGCAGGGCCTTGCAGAGCAGGGCCTTGGGGAGCAGGGCCTGGAAAGATGCGAGATCGAGAAGGCAGGCGCGGCTGCGGGGCTTCAGAGGCTCGAATGACGGATCATCCGCGAAAATCTCTATAAATTCCAGAAGGAGTATTCCATTGAACCGAAGATATCGCAGGTTTGTGCCCGTTCTCCTATTTGTTGCCTTGTTTGCCGTGGTGGGTTGCAAGAAAAAGCAGCCAGTTCCGCCCGCCGCGACCGCTCCTCCGACGACGGCGCCTGCGCCGACAGCGCAATTGACGGCGACGCCCACAGTGATTTCGGCCGGCGACCAGGTGCAACTGGCCTGGCGTACGACCGACGCGAACACGATTTCGATTGATGGCATAGGCCCGGTGCCGTCGACGGGCGTGAAGACGGTGACCCCGACGCAGACGACGACCTATCATCTGACGGCGAGCGGCGATGGCGGCACGGCCGACGCGTCGGCGACGGTTACGGTGAATGCGCCGCCGGCAGTGGCGGTGCCGACCACCGGGATGAGCGCGGCGGATGAGTTCAAGGCCAATGTGCAGGATATTTTCTTCGATTACGACACGGCTGACATCCGCAGCGACGCGGCGACCACGCTGTCAAAGGACGCGAGCTACCTGGCGAGCCATCCGGACATCAAAATCGTCATCGGCGGTTACTGCGACGAGCGCGGATCGGACGAGTACAACCTGGCGCTGGGCCAGAACCGCGCCAACGCGGCGAAGAATGCGCTGGTGACGGATGGCGTGGCCGCCGGCCGCATTCGCGTGATCAGCTACGGCAAGGAGAAGCCGTTCTGCACCGAGTCGAATGAGCAGTGCTGGCAGTTGAACCGGCGGGCGGGCTTCGCAATGGAGCAATAAAGCTGCCGGGCGCCAGTAAAGCCATTCGCGCAAGCGATTTGACTTTATGGATGACTCCAACAGCCTTCATCCTGGTGGCGCGGGTCGCGGCGACGCGACCCGGGGACCGGGTGAGGATTTTTGCACTATCATGATGGTGGGTGGACCATGCAGATACACCACAAAACTCGCAATCGCCTTCTAGCGGCGGCGGCCTTCGCCATGGTGCTGGCCCCCGCCGGCGTACCCGCGCATGCAGTTTCCAAAGAGATGGTCGCGCTGCAGACGCAGGTGCAGCAGTTGCTGGACATGGTGCAGCGGTTGCAGTCGACGCTGGACTCGCATTTTGGCGTGATGCAGAACCTGGCGCAGCAGACCGCCGACCAAGCCAACAAGATGGGCCAGGAAGTGAGCGCGTTGCAGCAGAAGCTGGACGCGCAGACCCAGACCGAGAACGGCAAAGTGGA
>JASHTU010000379.1 GCA_030040395.1 Acidobacteriaceae bacterium | reverse complement strand
GGCGGCGTAACTGATGCCTCCCAGCAAAAAGCCCTCCAGCCTCTGATTGAGGCAGGCCGGCGCAAGGGCATCAGCTTCGTCGGACGGGTAACGGCAACTGAAGGCCTGTCTGCAATCGCTTCTGCCGGCCTTGCCGCCGGGCTTGAGGCGCTGCTGCAGCCCAGCCCGGTCCCCGCAACCCTCGCATTGCCCGCTATAGCCCTCTTTCCACGGGACAACGTGGATTGGGACCACGTCACCGGCGTCTTTGCTCTCAACGGGAACGCCTGGCCCGGCGTCGGAGCGCCCGCCGTCCAGCAGAGCGCACCGGATACCGCGCCGGCCGGACCTACCAACGCTCCGTGGGTGGACTCGAACGGCTGGGTCTCGCTGCTCGCCCGTGGCATGGCCCCGAGCAAGACTCTATGGCTCGAAGTCGATCCCCCGGCTTCCGCTAAGATGCTACCCGCCGAAAAATACTGCCTCACCGTGGCCGATGCGCGGGCCAGCGGCTGCCGCTGGATCGTCGATCTGGACGAACCGATGCGCGCGGCGCTCGCTGCGCACGCGCCAAGAGCCGCAGCGGCCTGGAAGCAGATCGCTGCCATGGACGCCTTCTTCGACAAGCATCCGCAATGGGCCGAATTCCATTCGGTCGGCGTCCTGACCGTGGTCTCGGATTTCCGCGGCGACAACTCCACCATGAGCAATGAGGTGCTTAATCTGCTCATGCGCCAGCATGTGCCCTTCACTGTCGCCGATCGCACCCGCCCCCTGGCGTCCAGTATCGCCGGCAAGCGCGCCGTCCTGTGGGTGGACGATACGGAACCCGCCGCGGAGCAGCACAAGGCGTTAATGCAGTTCGTCGCGCAGGGCGGAATGGTCATCGCCTCCAAATACTGGGGGCCGAAGGGCATTGCCGCCCACCAGGAAAACTGGCTCTTCGGCTACGACATCTATCTGCTGGGTAAAGGCAGGATCGTGGTGGCTACGGAGGGCTTTACCGATCCTTTCCAGTTGGATCGGGACACGCACCTTCTGGTGGGGCGCGAGCACGATCCCTTCCGCCTCTTTAATCCCGGAACCACAAGCTGCTTCATCGGCTCGGAGCCTGCCGCGCAAAAGGAGATCGTGCAGGTGCTGAATTACGACGCGCCGCATAAGGCGCCTTTTCTCACTCTATGGATTAACCACGCGGCTTCAGCGGCTACGCTGTGGGACGTCGGCGCCTCGACTTCGCTCAGGCGCGTCCCGGAAAACGACGGAACCAGTTTTGATCTTCCCCCGGTGTCTGTCTACTACGCCGTGGAGATTGAGAGGCAGGCTTGATGATCACAAATTCTTCGCGCAGAGAATTTCTGGCAACCATGGCGTCGGCAGGCGTCTATATGACTTCGTCCAGGCTGCTCAAGGGCCAGGAGGCTCCGGCCGGACGCGTCGCTATCGGCCTTTGTCCGGGCTACAACCGGCAGGTGGTCGATGTGCTGTCGAAGCTCTTCGATCAGCTTGGTGGGATCGAAAAATTGGTGCGCGGAAAGACGGTCGCCATCAAGATCAATCTCACCGGTCCGTCCACAGCGCGCCTCCGCTATATCAGCCAGGGAATGTCGTACTGGTCCAATCCCCAGGTCATCGCGGCCGCCGTTTACTTGTTCGGGCGCGCCGGAGCGCGGCGCATCCGCATCCTTGAGAGCGCCTGGGCTACGACGGAGCCGCTCGAAGAATTCATGATTGCGGCCGGCTGGGATCCCCGCGTGATGCAGAGCGCGGCTCCGCATGTCGAGTTCGAGAACACCAACTTTCTGGGCAGCGGCAAAACCTATGCCCGCTTTATGGTTCCTCACGGAGGCCTTCTCTTCACCGGCTACGACATGAACCACTCCTACCAGGATTGCGACGTGTTCGTTTCCTTGGCCAAGCTCAAAGAACACTCGACAGCCGGGATTACGCTGTCCATGAAAAACTGCTTCGGCAATCTCCCCTGCACCATCTACAGCATGGATGCGCCCACAGACGAACCGGCGCTGGCCCCGGTGAGCGGAAGAGATCTCATGCACACGGGCGTTCGTCAGCCGCCCAAGAGCGCGCCGCCGGCCGTCGACCTCCAGGCGCCAAGGGAGGGCAGTTATCGCATCCCGCGCGCGGTGGCGGATATCGTGGCGGCGCGGCCAGTGGACCTGGCGCTGATCGACGGCATCTACACCATGAACGAATCTGAGATTCCTGAAACTCGCCGTCAGCATGTCTGGCTCAATCCCCAACTGCTGATCGCGGGCGCCAATTGCGTTTCCACCGACGCCGTCGCCATGGCCCTCATGGGCTTTGACCCCATGGCCGACCGCGGTACGGCGCCGTTCGAAACCTCGGACAACATGCTTCGCCTGGCCGAGCACCTGGGTGTAGGCACGCGTGACATGAGTCGTATTGAAGTGGCCGGTCCGCCCATTCAGAAGGTGCGGATCGACTTCCGTCATCCCCCGGCTCCGCCGCCTGAGAACGGCCCGTCGCCGGCATGAGTCCGTCGGCCGTCTCTTGCGCCGCAGAGAGCAGCGCCCTTCGCTCTATGCTGAAAGGGATGCCTCCGCAGCCGGAGAACTTGCGCTTTGAGGCGCACCATGCCGCGATGGGCACTGTCTACTCCATCGCCGCCTACGCGCCCCCCTCCATCTCCCTTGAAGACGCGGTCGGGCAAGCCTTCGCCGAAATTGATCGCCTCGACGCGCTGATGAGTCATTACCGCCCCCCCAGCGAGATCTGCGCCATCAACCGCAGCGCCTTCGCCGCGCCGGTAACGGTAACGGCTGAGCTGTTCGCGCTGCTCGCGGAAGCCTTTCGCCTCAGCGAGGCAACCGGCGGCGCATTCGATGTGACCGTGGGCGCGTTGATGAAGGCCTGGGGCTTCTTTCGGCGCAGCGGCCGGGTTCCCGCCCCCGATGAACTCGCGCAGACGCTCCAACAGACCGGCTTCCGGCGCGTCCGGCTTGACCCTCACTCAAAAACGATCGCCTTCGCGCGTCCCGGCATCGAGCTTGACCTGGGCGCCATCGGCAAGGGCTACGCCGTGGATCGCGCCGCGGCCGTGCTGCGCGAACACGGCGTGCGCAACGCGCTGATTTCCAGCGGATCCAGCAGCATCGCCGCGCTTGGCGCGCCGCCCGGTCAGCCGGGCTGGAAGATTGCCTTGCGCCATCCCTTTGAACGGCGCAGACAGGTGCGCGCGCTGCGGCTCGGCAATCTGTCCATCTCCACCTCCGGCGGCTCTGAACAGGTCTTCGTCCTCGATGGGCGGCTCTACACGCATCTGCTCGATC
>JASHTU010000378.1 GCA_030040395.1 Acidobacteriaceae bacterium | reverse complement strand
AGCCTATCTTCAGCGCTATCCCGACCCGGGGTTGCAGGCCGCCGTATCGGGCCTGCAAGCAAAACAACAACAAATCGCAGCCGATCAGGATCGAGAGCAGGGCTTCAAGGCGCTGAAGAGCGAACACCTTGAAGCAGCGACGGCAGAATTCGATGCGGTCCTGCATCAGTCGCCGAATGATGCAAACGCGCTGGTCGGACTGGGCTATGTGCGCCTCGACCAGAAGCGGTTCGACGAAGCGTTCAGCCTCTTTGATCGCGCCCGCAAAATTGTTCCTCAAAGGCAGGATGTTCGCGAGGGATATGACAGCGCGAGATTCTGGATGGCCATACAGCGTGGAACCGACGCTCAACAGCAGAACCAGCCTGCAGCCGCCGCCCTGGGATTCCAGGATGCACTGGCGTTGCGGCCTTTCGACAGTGGGGCGCTGCTGGGGCTGGCCAACGCCTTGGTCCAGGAACGGAGGTTCGAAGAAGCCGAAGCGAATTTCCGTCAAGTGCTGACTCGCGATTCGAACAACGCGGATGCGCTGGCAGGCCTGGGCTTCGTGCGCCTGAATGAAGGTAAATTCGACGACGCGCAGAAACTCTTTGCCGAGGCGCGTAAAGTTGACCCAACGCGAAAGGACCTTGATCAGGGCTATCGCAACGCCCGGTTCTGGGGAATCATGCACGAGGCCGCCGCGGCGCTCAATCAAGGTCGCCCCAAAGCGGCAATCGCTAACTATCAACAAGCCGTCCTGCTCAATCCATCCGACCAAACCGCTTTGCATGGACTGGCAGACGCATGCATGCGCAGCGATGATTATCCCAGTGCAGCCAAAGCTTACTATCATCTCGTTGCCACATATCCGGCTGACCCAGCGAACTGGCTCGGCCTGATTCGCGCGCAGATGGCTGAACAAGCTCCGCAGGCCGCCATTTCCACCGCGCAGCGCATTCCGCCGCCCGTGAAACTAAAGTTGGAGAGCAGTTCCGCTTTTCTTTCCGAGATGGCTCTTGTTGATTACCGAATTAACCAGACGGCCGCTGGCGATCAGGCGCTGCGCGGCGCCTTGCAGCTGGCCAGAACCTCCGACAGCAGCGACGCCCTGAGCCTGCGTCTTCAGATTGCCGGAGACTTCATGGATCAGGGCAAAACAGCGCGCGCAATAGAAATCTATATTCAGGCGACCCAGTTGCATCCCGATGACCCAGGTCCATGGGAAGGACTTATCGGCGGATACACGCGTGGAAACGACTTCACTGACGCCATCGCGGCGGTCCGCAACATGTCTCAGCAAGCCTATAATGCAGCCGTCAAACAACCGGGCTTCCTCAATTCCGTGGCCTTGCTCTACTCGACCAGGGGGCAGTGTTCAGAGGCAGAAGCGTTCCTGCAACGCTCGATCCAACTCGATCAAACCGCCGGCCGCGAGCCCGCGGAAAGCACCGAGCTCCAGCTCGCCGATATTTGGATGCGCGAACACAGTTACACCCAGGCGCAGAATCTGTACCACAGTATCGCGGGCAATCATGAAGACTCCATAGAAGCATGGCGTGGCTATCTGGTTGCACTCCACCAGGGACATATCGACCGCACTTTGGTCGCCGAGATTCCTCACATCCCATCGGCAGTTCGCTTGACGCTTCAAACCGACCCCACGTTCCTCATTCTCGAGGCAAGCGCCTCTTCATCCACAGGCCGCAATCCGGACGCGCTTCCGCTGCTCGAGCAGGCGCGTTCCCGTTACACCGCACACGGCGCGCTTCCTCCGGTGAACCTCGACATCCAGACAGCCTGGACCATGCTTGCCGTTTCTCCAAACGAATCCGGTCTCGGCGATCTACTTCTCCAGCTCAAATCGCGCGCCGGAATGACAGTGCAAGAACGCGCCGCGATTGAGGAGCTCTGGTCCACGTGGAGCATCCGCCGCGCCAACCTGGCCTTCGCAATAAAACCGCAGTTAGCTTTTACCATCCTCGCGGATGCTTCGCGCGTATACCCCGGGAATCGGAACATCCAAGTCGTCCTCGCCTCCTTGTGCCTGAAGCGCCACGACAGGCAGAAAGCCCTCGACGTCTTTCAAACCTGGGGCATGACGGGAGCGCAGGCCGCGGACTATCGCATGGCGGCAGGCGCAGCACTTGCTGCGCACAAGAACGATCTGGCCGACCAGTACCTGCAGCGCGGGCTTGCCCGTTTTCCTGGTAACCCCGAGCTGCTGCACATGTCGGCCAAGCGCGAAATCGCGCATGGAGACTACAACCAGGGCGAACGCGACTTGCGTTCCGCTTTGCTCGCCCTCCGTTCGCAAGGCGCAGCGGAGCCGGATCTCGGAGATTTGCTCCCGCCGAAAGTCTCGGAAAATTCCGCCGCCTCGTCCGCAGTTCGCAACGACTCCGGCGAACCCGCGAGTTCTTGGGAATCCGCGCCGGCTTGCAGGGCCGAGCCATCCGGCGACCCAAGGCAAGGACGCATCCGCCCCATCGCCCTGAGGCTTCTCGCGCCACAGGATCAGACCGGCGGCTCGCCGGCTGCGAGCGCCGGGCAGCCGGCCGGTCAGGGCCAGACGCAAAACAAGAAGGAAGAGCAGCAGATGGAGGATGAGGTCGAGGCC
>JASHTU010000377.1 GCA_030040395.1 Acidobacteriaceae bacterium | reverse complement strand
TGCTTGCGCACGTACAGAATCTGGCCAATGTGGTAGGCGTTGTGCGCCGCCACGTGCTCTATCAGCGATGCCTTAGCCGCCAGTGTCTGGTCGTCGGCCGCCGTCACGGTCGTCTCCCAGTCGGCCATCACCTGATCGAGCTTCTTCACCAAGTCGTCCCACTGCGCGGGGTTGAAGTTGTCAAAGGTCTCGTCGTTATTGCCGCTGAAGGCTGGCGACTTCTCGCCCTTGAAGTCGGCCAGCGCGCGCGAGTCCCAGAACCAGAGATGGTAAGCGAGCTGGCCCACCGAGTGGCTGCCCTTGCCCGGCGTCCAGTTGGCCTGGTCGGCGGTCAAACCCGCAACGGCCACGTTCGCCGGAACAAACCAGTCTTCCTGGCCGTGCGTGGTGCGCAGATCCTCAAGCAGGATCCCGCGCAAATCGGTAGGCGGTTTCTTGTTCTGAGCCCGGGCAGTGAAAGGTACAGCGAGGACAAGCAAAAAAACCAGTTTCCTCATGGGAGCGACCTCAGGGATTGAGATGGGGGCCTCCCGGTTGGATCGCAGCAACCGGAAAAGGTCACGGGCTCGGTCCGCGCTTCATGATCCGCGCTTCATGATTTGTGGTCAGGAGTTAGGGCCGCACGAGCCCTCCACCACGCCTGTCATCCTCAGCCCGGACGCTCGCTCAAGCGAGCGCCCGGAGATTGGAGCCGGTCGAAGGGTCAGGCTTGCATCAATTGCGAGAGGGGACGGAAGGGGCAGCGGGCCTTGGCGATGGGCGTTCCGAGAACCTCGATGCGCCTCAGGTCGCGCGCGCCCACGCCCACGTGCTCGGCCAGTTTAAGTGTGCTGTCGCAGGTCTCGAAAGGCGGCGTGCCCCGGTCGGCCATGGGATCGAAGCCCATCACGGCGGTGGCGACGGCGTCAGTGGAGACGCAGTTGAGCCCGGCAATGAGCACGCCGGGATGAATAGCCTGGTGGACGAACTTGGGGCTCTGCTGCGGCAGTTCGCCACCCTGAATGGTGTGGACGCCGTCGATGATGGCCAGATGGATGGGCCGGGAGGAGACCACGTCGGTGACGATCCGCGGCATGCGGTAGCCGGGGTCGTGGGACCAGGTGGCGAAATCCACCGCGGGCTGGGGCGCGCTCTTGGGCGGAACGCGGCTGCCCAGGTGCATGTCCATGCGATAGCCGACGGGAACGATACTGGGCTCATCCTCCGGCGACTGCTGGCTGTAGATGGTGCAGGGAGTGGTGCCGAAGCAGTTCTTCATGGAGAGCGTAATGCCCGCGGTGCGATGCTCCTTGAGCTTGGCCAGCGAGACAAAGACGTCCGTATCCCGGTACGAGTGGTTGAGGTCGAAGCCGGTGTACAGCAGGCCGCCGTAAGGGACCATGAAGCGGGCATAGCTCTTGCCGCTGCCCAGGAAGTTGGTGTTTTCGAACTCCACGTTGTGGCCGGCGCTCACAAATTCACCGGGATTCCAGCCTGCGGCGGCCATAAACTCCTGGAGCGATTTGGTCCCGTTGGGCGAGCTTTCCAGCAGACGCACGCGCTGCGCTCCGGCTTGGCCCATAAGATGAACGACGGCTCCAATGACCTCGGGGTGAACCCAGTGGGTCATGGCGTTGGGCATATCGCCCAGGCGGTTGCCGGTGGGCGGGCCGGTCAGGTTGAGCTTGATGGCGACGGTCTTGCCCCGGACCAGGCGCTGCAGCCCGCCCAGCTGGTCGAACATCGTGGCGAGAGTTTCCGCCACCTGATGGTTGTATTCGGGACACATGCCGATGGCCACCCGGCTCGCGTTCAATGTCTCGGCGTTGAGCAAGGCGGGCCCTGCGATGTAGGCGCCGGCGGCCATTCCCATGGCGCCGAGGAACTCTCTGCGAGAAGCAATCGATTTCATCTCAGCCAACCTCTCCATCTCCGCGGATCAGGTCTCTTCAAAAAGCGGGGAAGCTGAATTTCTCGATCGCGAGTACTGTTAACTCAATCTCGCAATCGCGAGTGTCTGTCCTCAGGGAGATGACGCGTGTGGTTTCATTCTCCGAAACCTGGGGCCATTGTACCCCCGTGGGCGGAAAATCGTCACCGGGCGCCCTTGTGGGCGGGAAATCATCACTGGCGCGCTTGTGGTCCGGAAAATCGTCACCAGCGCGATTTGCCTGAAGGGAAAAAACCCGCAGTCTTCTGGCCCCGGACGGAAAGGATTGCGCGGCGGGGGCGAGTGCGATCGCGATTTAACCAAACGTTTACGCGCGCATCAAGCGGCCTTCCTGCGCCTCGCCGCCCCTCGTTTGCTCCCAGCAAGCATAATCACCAACGAGGCTGGAAAGCGAGGAGGCATGCGCCCATCCGTAGTTTGCTGAGATACATCCCTTCCCCGGCGCGCGGCATCTTTTTGTGACAAAGCCCCGCAGAACGGGGTCAAGAAATGCCCTCACAAAATTGACTTGCCCGATGGATGCGGATTTGCGAGAATAGCTCACCGGCGCAGACGCTTTCGCTCACGTTTTCTGGATATTCGGTTAAAAGGCGCTCACACGGCAGGCGACGCAGGCTCCCGTGACTTGCTTACGAATGGCTCCGCTCGATGAACCGCGGAGCCGGTGGCGAACCGCACTTATATCTCTTTTTAAGACGTAAGTGGAATCACGGTATGCGGCAAGCGTGCCGGCCACGCCGGGTACAGATTCCGGTGGAGGCTTGGCGCGCTTGCCCAGGCGACGCTGGAACCTGGACGCCGCCGTATTGATTGCTCGAGGGGTGTGCGCCATGAAGTTTCCTCTACGCGCCGTCGGGGTGTTCGCAGCAGGCTTTTTGATCCTCGGAACATGCCTTAAAGCTCAACTTAATCAACCGGGACATTCGTTCTCATCCTCCGGCGTTCTTCTCCTGCAGCAAGGGGCGGCAGGAGCCGATCTCGCGCCGCCTGAGCAGTCGCAGACCATCACCATTCCTGGCCCGCTGCGATCGTTCCTGCGCATGGCCGGCATCAGCCAGGAAATCCATCCCGGCGATGTCCTGCCCATGCTGGCCAGGAACGTGTTTCTGCACGGTTACGAGTCGGGGCGGGAAACGGAGTATTTGCTCCTGGTGGAGCGCTATCTGAGGCTGGCGCGCGAACTGCAACGGCTCACGGGTCCGGACGGCGCGCTGCACGTGGCCAATTGCGAGGAGGCGCACGCCTTGATTCACGTGCTCGGGTATAAGTTCGAGCGCGGGTGCAGCTCCAGCGACGCGTCGTTGGTCACGCAGGACGCGGAGAGGGCGTTTCTGACCGTCGACTCCGGTTTTCCCCTGACCGAACTCGAAGAGGACCTGCAAAGAAAGCATCCTTTCGATTACCCCTTTCCCGCCACCCAGGTCCCCATCCTGTTTACGCAAAAGGACTGGGACGGCGTCAGCATTTGGAGCGGGAAAAGCGGCGGCACGTTGGTGGACGTGCTGTTGCACGACCTCAACATCGATCGCCTTTACTCGGCTTTGGCCAGGATCGATCCTCAGACGCGGCAAGCCCTGGAGCGCTCTCCGGGGTTGAAAAGGCTGCTTCCGCTGTCTCAGGTTCTCGACTTTTATGGCAGCGAAATCTGCGTCCGCGACGGCTCGGTTGTGGTTCCGGGTGGGCAAAACGCCGTGGATGCCTGGCAAAAGCTGGTGGGTTCCAATCCGAGATTTCCCGGCGCGTTCGTCTCCCGCTTGCTGGAAAAGGACCGCGGCTGGCTGGCCGCGTATTTCGACGCCTTGTCCCGCATTCCTCCAGAGCAACAGGCGCATTTCGTCCAGGAAGATCGCCTGAGGAACGTCTACGATGCCTATCGCTCCGCCAGCTTCGGGGTCGCCGCCTCCTCCGGCGTCTTTCCCCGCAACGCGGAGCTGCTTCTCTTGCTTACCCGCCTGCCTTGGCAGGCCGATGGCGAGCTGCAGATTCCGGGGAATCTCGAAATCTGGCAGGGAATCCTCGATCGCGAGGTAAGAGCCAACGGCTCCCGTCAATGGGCAAAACGGATCCGCGAGGTGAACAGCCCGGAACGGCTGCTTGAAGCGCTGGCGGCTTCATCGAATGTGGTCACCGACACCGGCTTGGAGCAGGTCTACTTGACCCTGAGCGCCATCAACAATCGCCGCGGCGCGGGACGACCGTTGTCGGCGGAAACCGCGCGGTTGCTGGCCGACAAGTATTCCGACTTCTACGACTGGTATTTGTTGTTCACGGATTTCCCCAGCCTGGACGACGGATCGATCACCCAGTTTATGCAAACCGCGGAGAAGATCGGTGACATATCCAATCCGGGGCTGCGCGCCAACGCGTTGGGAGCTTTTCAAGCCGACACCGGCCTGTGGCAGATCTTTGCTCGGCAGGGGCAAATTGCAGCCGATCAGGTGAATGCATCGTGGCGGAGCGCCATTCAGCCCTTCAACGACTCCTCGACGTCGGTTGCGCTTTTCAACGCCTCCCGGAATTCGTTGCAGGCGATTTTGCTGGCCGCTTCAGGCAAGTCGAACCTGTCGGAAGACGAGATCATCAATCTTCTCGCCGGACCGGCGCAGAACACGCCTGACGGCCGCCGCGTCCACGACGAATTGGCGCGAAGAATCGAAGCGGTCCTCAACGATCAGCGCCTGGTTTCGCTGGATACGCTCTTCCAGCTCTACGACGGGTTGGACTCCATGGCCCACGGCGCGCACTTAAGCAGCAGCTTGATGCCGCTCGCTGAAAGCCTGCGTGAATTCGAAATGCCTCGGCCGATCTTCACCGGAGGTGAAAGAGTAGCCTGGTCGCCGCTGATTTACACCAGCCGCCACGCGGAATTGCAGGTGCGGACCGACCTCACAAAAATCATCCGCGGCCCGGGAACGGCGGCCCAACTGGAAGCGGCCCGCGGCCGGCTCACTCCCTTTTTGCGCGATACGCTGGTGGGCCTGAATTACGCCTATTACGAACCGCCGGGCTCGCAGGTATTGCACGACAATCCCCTGTTTGTCCGCTCCCATGATTTCTCCGTGTCCACCGTGCAAGGCGTGGAGCATCCCTGGGATTCGCCGGAGCTGGTGGGCATCGGCGTGACCGCCGGCGGAGGCGCATACCTCATGGGTTCGCTGGCCGGCTTGCCCTACGCCCTGGCGGAAACCGAAGAGGATTTTATCGCCCCGCACAACATCCAGGCGCTGATCTGGAAAGAAACGGTGCCCGAGCTGCTCGTGGACGCAACCTTGCCGCGCTGGTGGCGTGTGACCTCGAAGGAACAGCACGCCGCCGCCCTCTATCAAAAGGCCGGCGAGGAGCTCATCGAGGCTTCGGCGGCCAACCCGCAACTGCGAACAAAAGTCATGGAGATTCTCTCCGATCGCATGCCCTGGGGCCGGTTGGAAGAGATCGAGCAGGCTTTAGAGCAGCAGCAGACGGCCACCGCCCTGGCTTCCGGCATGCTGCCTTCCGATACCTTCTACCTGGCCGTCGAATTGCGCAAGAAAAATCCCGGCCTGGCTGCGAGCTGGGGGCCGGCAAACCGGGAATTGGACGACCTGTCCCGGTCCGATCCGGCGGATACCGACCCCGAGCGCCTGTCGAGAGACTTTGGGGTGCCTCATCCGACGCTGGCCGACAGCGACGCGTGCACCCTTCTGGACGACGAGCCGTTCCCCGTTTCAGGAGGGTATACGAGCCGCTTGTTCGGCGAATCCTGGGAATCCAGCAATCTCTATTGGGCCCGCCTGGCTGATCAGATGGGCTATTCGCCGGTAATGCTGAACCTTCTCGTTCCGCAACTGACGCGCGATATGGTGGCTAACATTTTTGCCACCAACATCGACGATTGGCCGGCTCTCTTGCGGGCCATGAATCAAACCGGCAAAGAGTTCGAGCAGGGCAAAATCACCGTACAACCAACCACGCTCGCAGGCAACGGAATTATTGCGGATGGGAGCACTCATGCGGATGAGTAAACGGAACACATATTCTTCGGTCGCCATCGCCGCGGCCAGCCTGATCCTGGTCTTCATCCTGGTGTTGATCGCGGCGCCCAAGCCGGCGGCGCAGGACGAGTCCTCGCGCCTGCGCGTCAATGTCGACCTGGTGCAGTTGAGCGTGGCCGTCACTGACCACAAAGGACACTACATCGCCGGCCTTCGTCCGGATGACTTTTCGGTTTACGAAGACAAGATTCCGGAAAAAATCGCCTCCTTCGAGGAAGGCAACGCCACCGGTAACCGGTTCAATGAAATTGACCTCTCTGGCGGAGGCGCGGCGGGGCGGAAAGGCGACGCTCCAGAGGAAAACGCAGCCGCCGAGGGTTCAAAAGCCGCCGGAGTGGAAATCAGGCAGGTTTCCGGGGCCAGCGTCTTCATTCTTTTCGACACCAGCAATTACATGTACCGGGGTTTCGTTTTCGCCCAGGACGCGATCGCGGACTTTGTGCGCTCCATGGACGACGTGGACCGGCTCGCGTTTTACTCTTACAGCCGCGATTTGTCGCGAGCCACGCCGCTCACCAACAATCACTACCAGGTGGTGGCCGGCGTGCGCCATACCGTGGCCGGCGACGACGCGGCGCTCTATAACTCCCTGCTGCTCACGGTCAAGGACGCGTCCCGGCTCACCGGGCGCAAGGCCATCGTGGTTTTCTCCAACGGCCCCGACAACGCCAGTTCGGTTCCACCGGAGGACGTGGCGGAACTGGCCCAGTCCACCGGAACCATCATATACATCGTGAGCACGCGGCAGGCTCAGGAGGAGCCGGTGTCGACCGCGGCCTTTGAGCGCATGAGCCGCGCCACGGGGGGCAAAGCCTATTTCGCGGGAAACTGGCGCGGGGAGAAGCGGGCGTTTGCATCCATTCGCGAGGACCTCGGCCACCTTTATCAAATCAGCTATTATCCGGCGTCCAACCCCAATCGCGGATGGCGGACGATTACGGTGAAGCTGGTGGGCCACGAAATGAAGCAGTATCACGTCCGCACCCGCGACGGTTACCGGCTTGGGCAGCAGACCGCCGTCACCACGGCCAGCAACGAGATTCCCATTGGGGATTTTGACGCCAAGTAGCGGCGCGCCTGGCCGCCAAGCGATGGCTGGGCGGCCCGCCAGCGAGTCAGGCTACTAATCTGGGTATTTCACCGAGCAGCCGTAAGGCCGCGTAGAGGGTGTGGTCACGGACTTCCCCGCCATGGCTTCGCTCAGCGCGTCGGAGAGATAGTTGTCGGCGCCGCGAATGTCTTCGACATCGGGGGTGGGTCGGTTGTCGATCGCGCCTTCGTAGATCAGCTTGCCTTCAGGGTCGATAACGTACATCTCCGGTGTGGTTTTGGCGTCGTAAAGCATGCCAAGTTTACCTTGGGGATCCATCAGCACGGCGGTTGGATCGGCGTGCATGCGCGCCAGATAGGCGTTCTCCTCGCTATCGGTCACGTAGCCCTGCTTGCCCGGCGCGGAAGAGATCACGGTGAACCAGATTACGCCTTTCGCCCGCCATTCCTTTTGCAAAGCCTGCATATTGCCGCTGACATAGTGTTTGTGCGTGTAGGGGCAGCCCTGATTGTGCCACTCGAGGACCACGTACTTGCCGCGATATTGGTCAAGGGTGTGGGTTTGGCCGTGGGAGTCGGTGGCCGTGAATCCGGGCGCGGGCGCGCCCACCCGGGCCGTCTGTGCGCCGGCCGGAACAGCGAAAAGCGCCGCCGCAAGGGCTGCGCAACCGGCAAAACCGGCGCAACCGGCAAAGCCGGATAGAGGCGCCATAAGAATCGACCTCCTGAGGGAATTAGGAACCAAAACGGTGAGATTCCGCCTGCGCGGAGGCTCGCCGCAAACGGAGGCTGGCCTTATTTCAACTTGGACGGAGTGGCGCTGGCCCGAGTTTCAGCGCGCGGGAGTTGACTGAGGGCATCGGTGACAATGCCGGGCGTAAGCACCTGGGGCAGCAGCCGCGGGCTGCTTTCTCCAGGCGCATACAGCGCGTACACAGGAACGCCGCTGCGCCCAAGCGCGGCCAACGCTTGCGTGATGGCGGGGTCCTGGCGGGTCCAGTCGGCGAGCAGCAGGACCACGTTGGCGTTGGCGAAGGCCTGGCCCACTTGGGGCTGGTCCAGAGCCACGCGCTCATTCACCTGGCAACTGAGGCACCAGCTCGCGGTAAAGTCGACGAAGACGGGACGGCCCTGGGACTGGTAACTGCTCACGGCCGCGGGCGACCAGGGCTGCCAGGCAGCAGACTGGCCGGAAGCGGCGGCTGAGGCCGCTGGCGCCGGTGAGCTGGCCAGGCGCTCGGCAAACGCGGCCAAGCCAATAAAAGCGAGCAGGAAAAGCGCGGCGGTGGTCGCAGCCCAGCGCCGGGCCGGCCAGCGGCCCAGGAACCATCCCGCGATGGCGAGAAGCAGAAAACCCGCCAGCAGCGCGCCCAGCAGATTGGCGCCGTAAGCCTGCGCCAGAATCCAGACCAGCCACACGACCGTGATGAAAATGGGGATGGAGACGACCTGCTTGAGCACCTCCATCCACGCGCCCGGCTTGGGCAGCAGCCGCGTCCAGGCGGGCTGCAAGGTGAGAGCCACGTAGGGCGCGGCGAGGCCGAGAGCCAGCGCGGTGAACACGGCAAAGGTGACCACGGCCGGTTGCGCCAGCGCGTAGCCGATAGCTGCTCCCATAAACGGCGCGGTGCAGGGAGTGGCCACGATCACGGCCAGCACTCCGGTGAAAAAGCTGCCCGCGTAGCCTTGCTTCGCCGCCAGCGAGCCGCCGGTGCTGGTCAGCGTGAGGCCGATCTCGAACTGGCCGGCCAGCGAAAGGCCGAGGAAAAAGAGCAGGCCCGCCATCAGCGCGAGGAAGATGGGCGACTGGAATTGGAAGCCCCAGCCCAGCGTGGCTCCGGCGGCGCGCAGCGCGAGCAGCGCGCCCACCAGCGCCCAGAAAGAAACCAGTATGCCGGCCGCGTACACCAGGCCGTGGGCGCGGAGCGCTCGCCGCTCGGCGCTGCCCGAATGCACCAGCGCCAGGCCCTTCAAAAACAGCACGGGAAAAACACACGGCATCAGGTTCAGCAGCAGGCCGCCGAGGAAAGCCAGACCGGCGATTTCCGGCAGGCCGCCTTGCGACGTAACAGGCGCGCCCGCCACCGTTCCCGGCGTTGCGGCAACCTCGTAATTCCTGCCGCCCGCCAGCTCCAGCACGCCGTTCAGGTGCGCCGGCTTTGCGGCCAGGTTTGCGTCTTTCTTGAGGTCGAGAACAAGCCCCTGCGGCGTGGGCGTCAGCTTCTGCGGCGCCGGATTGTCGAGGATGTT
>JASHTU010000376.1 GCA_030040395.1 Acidobacteriaceae bacterium | reverse complement strand
AGCCTGATCACGCAGTTCGTATCCGACCAACGAGTCGACTTGTCTTAGACTGGGAAGGGGTGACTCGCTCGTTTGTCAATTTCGCGCCCTATGGCTTGGGACTATTCCGTCAAGGGTCCTGCGCCGGCTTCAGGTTCGACCTGAAAGAACGCCAATCCCCTCGCGTTCAATGGGCCGAAGCGTGAGCCGTCAACAATCTTCTCTCGTCCAGAACATGGCCCTTGAAGCGCTTGAACATCACCGAGCGGGCCGCCTCGCGGAGGCCGAGCAAATTTACCGGCAAATCCTGTCCCTAGATTCCCAACATTCAGATAGCCTGCATTTGCTCGGCATGATCGCCTTCCAAATGGGACGCGGCGAAGAATCAGTCAATCTCATCAAAAAGGCGATTGAAATCAAAGGTAACGCGCCGACCTATCATTCCAATCTCGGCAATGTTCTTCAGTCACAAGGCGAGCTATCGCAAGCGGGGGCATGTTACCAACGTGCGCTGCAACTCAAGCCTGATTCGGCTGAGATCTACGTGAACCTTGGAAACATCTTCAAGGCGCAGGGCCAGCTTGATTCCAGCCTTGTTTGCTATCGCCGCGCGTCGGGCCTCAATCCCCTGTTGGCCGAGGCGGCCACTGCGGAAGCCGCGGTCCTGTTGCTCAGGGGCGATTTTGCAGCCGGATGGCGCGCTTCTGAACGCCGTTGGGATACGCTGGATCACGACACGCCGCCGCGCTCTTATCCGTGGCCGCGCTGGAATGGCGAGCAGACGCCGTCTGGCCGATTGCTCATTTGGCGCGAGCAGGGAATCGGAGACCAAATCATGTTTGCCGGGCTCATCCCGGATGTCATTCATTCTGGGGTCTCCTGCGTGCTCGATTGTGATCCGCGGCTGGAGACGCTCTTCGCGCGCTCGTTTCCCAAGGTCGTCATCGCCCCCGCTCTCACCCCTGGGGACCATCCCGAACTGGAGATTGCGGCGCATTTACCTTGCGGTAGCTTGCCCGGCCTGTTCCGAACATCGGGCGCAGCCTTTGCGGCTACCACATCGCCCTATTTAGTGCCCGATACAATGAAGCGGGCCATGTTCCGCAAGCGTTATTTTGACGGCCGCAAAACTGTTGGACTGGCCTGGTACACGATGAACAAGAAGACAGGGCGCATTCGCTCCGTCGACCTATCGATGCTCGCGCCGCTCTTCGCCCTTTTAGGAGTCCGGTGGATCAGCCTCCAGTATGGAGGCCACGACACACTGGAAAAGCAGGCGGCGGCAGCGAACGCGCCCGTTCTCATCGATCATGATGTCGACCAGTTCACAAATGTGGATGAGTTCGCGGCGCAAATTGCCGCGTTGGATTTGGTGATCACCATCGATAACTCTACGGCGCACCTGGCGGGCGCCCTGGGAGTTCCGACGTGGGTTCTGTTGCCGTTCGTACCTGATTGGCGATGGCTACTGGATCGGAGTGACAGCCCCTGGTATCCCTCTATTCGCCTGTTTCGCCAAACGAAAATAAATGACTGGCAATCCGTTGTACAACACGTGAAAAATGCCCTTGGGCAAAACATGATATCCCGATGAGCACGTGTGTAGCGTGCGCCTTTTAGACAGCCCACCTTTCACCTTCAGCGGGAGCGGCGTCCGATGCGAGTTTGAATCCCGAAGTGGTGCAGACGTTGCCGATGATTGCAAACAAACCACTTAACGCAAAAAGGGGAGTGGGGAAGGGGGATGGGGACCGGTGCAGAGCCGCGGCGTACCCTCCTCTATCCCTATTCAGCAGCGTTCACATCGTTTTAAGCGAGCGCATTGGCCTGTAGTCGCCAGTCGAGAACCCGCGAGAGCAAGGGGAAATCGCGCCCAACGGACGTTGCGGTCTTCGCATCCAACTGACCCGGAGGTCTTAGTGAAGACAGCGACAATCGTTGGAATACTCCTAATCATTCTCGGGGTCGTCGGCTTTGCCGTAGGCGGAATCAGCTTTACCCATGAGAAGAAGGACGTGGACATGGGTCCCGTTCAAATCTCGCACAAGCAAACCAAAACGGTGCCTATCTCCCCAATTTTGAGTACCGTCTCGCTGATAGCGGGAGTCAGCCTGATGGTCGTCGGCGTTCGTAGTACGTGACCAATGTCTCGTTTAAGGGCGGGCAGAAATTCCGGCGAGTCGCAAGCTCGCGAACGGGCGAATGACTCCTCAAAAAGCGGATCGTTTCTCCCGGAAGCCGGCCCACTCGATTCTCCCTCGTTCCCTTGTTCGGAACCAGGGCCAATCCATGGAAGATCGCGTTCAAAGAAAATTGGCGCCCGGTAGCTCTAAGGCGGCGCCTCAGCTTCTTCGTGGCAGCCGGGCTCCCGATGTCTCCAGCATGCGAACTGCGCCGCAAGTTGAGAGACCGTCAATTCGCGGCTCGCTAATTCGTCAGCACCGCCCGGTACCGCACCTTGTTCTTTTTCACTTTGGCGATGGCTTCGTTGGCCTTCGCCATCGGGAAAGACTCCGTCGTGGCCTTCACCCCGTGCCGCGCGGCCACATCCAGCATCTCGCGCAGTCCGTACGGATTGCCGATGTTGCTGCCCCGGATGCTGCGTATGCCCGAGATCAGCGGGAACGCCGGCGCCGTTACCGGGGAAGGCGGAACACCCAGGATGCAGAGCGTTCCGGTGGGCCGCAGCACCTGAAGCAGCGCCGCCCAGTCCTGGTCGGCGTTGGCCGTGATCAACAGCAAGTCCTGGCTGCCGGCCGCTTCTTTCATGGCTTTCAACTCCCGCGTGTTCACAAAGTGGCGCGCACCCAATGCGCGCACCTCCTCCTCCTTTCCGGCCGAGGTCGAAAACGCGGTCACTTCCGCGCCAAAGGCGCGCGCGAACTGGATGGCCAGGTGTCCCAGCCCTCCGATGCCCACCACCCCCACCCGGGACGAAGGATTGATCCCCTGGCTGCGCAGCGGACTATAAACCGTGATGCCGCCGCAGAGCATCGGCGCCGCGTGTTCGCTCTCCAGCGCCTCGGGAATGGGAACCACGAAGCGGGCGTTGGCGCGCACCCGCGTAGCGTAGCCGCCGTTGCGGTGGACGCACGTCGCTTCCGCTGTCGGGCAAAGGTTTTCGAGTCCCCGCAGGCACCACTCGCACACCCCGCACGAGTTCGATTGCCACCCCAGCCCCACCCGCTGGCCTTCTTCAAGCTGGCGCGCCGCGGAGCCCAGCGCGGCCACCGTGCCCACCACCTCGTGGCCAGGAATGAAAGGAAACTGGCTGAGACCCCAGTCGTTCGAAATCAAGTGAAGATCACTGTGGCAGACGCCGCAGTGGGTGATGGCGATCTCCACCTCTTGCGCGCCTAATTCGCCTGGGTCATAACGAAAAGGCAGAAGTTCGGCGCCTGCCGCATGTGCTGCAAGTCCTTGGATTTGAGCCATACGATCGTGGGCTCCTCGCCGGGATTGTATTCGTTCAGCTCCATGGCGGAGCCGTGGATCCCTTTTTGCGACCGAGATGATTGTTCGCTTGCCTCTAGTTTAACCCTCCGCCCGGCACGATGTGCAGGTCCAGAATCTGGTACCCGCTCAGCACGCCGCCGGCCGGCGTCTCCGCCTCCAATTCGGCCGACTCTCCATTAAGCCGAATTTCTTCAACCGAGCGCACCGGCTCCAGCGCGTTGACCACCGAAAGCGGCAGGTTCGTCAGGGTGTCGCCTTCCATCCCCGCCTGCGCCTCCGGAGCCAGCAGGCTCACATAGACCCGGTCGGCCGCGTGCTCGCGCCGATCCTCGGCCAAAACCGTCTCGATGTTCACGGCGCGATTCCTGGCCTGCGGTTGATTCAGGGTCCTGTCAAGCGTCCCCGCGTCAGAAACCAATAGCCGCACCCCGCCCGCGTCCAACCGGGCCGGCAGCGTCACCGGAATGCGAATGTTCCTCTCCGGCTGTTGCCAGGGACGAAGCGTCGCCTCGACCATCACCGTATCGCCGGCGTGAACCACGTCGTTCGAAACCAGCCGCGCGCTCACCAGCTCCACCTCCAGGCGCCTGGGAATCGCGTCGATGTGCAAATCGATGCTGCGCACCGCGCCCCGCCGTGAGTCGTTCGAGTAGAGATCGACAAAGTGTTGCCCGGTCACCAGCGCCGCCTGCATCGGCGCCGGCAACATTCCTCCAGCCGTGGCCCATAGATCGAGCGGCAAGGGCGGATAATTAGCCAGATCGATGCTTCCCGTAATGTGATAGCTGGTGTCCGCGGTGCTCTCGTTCGACTCCAGCAGCGCGTCGTAGACCACGACAAGCACCGCCTGGCCGGTGAGCGAAGGCAAGTCCAGCACCTCCACGTTCACCTTCCGCCGGCCCTCCGGCGAATCCACCACAATGTGCATGGGAATCATGTGCGCCACCGCGCCCAGCACGCCGCGCACCCCCGACTCGCGATCCTGCGTAAACGCGCCCACCGTCGCGCCCGTGTTGATGATCTTGAAGGCGTTCAGCGGCGAAGCCAGCGTCGTCACCACATCCGCCGTGGTCATGGGCAGCGAAACCGGCCCTGCCTGCAAAATGGGATGGCCACACGCCACCAGTTGTTTCGGATCGATATAGGTGATCGTGCAGGTGGCCGCGATCTCCAGATCGCCTCGCACCAATTGCGCGCTGATCGCCGATCCCGGCAGCAGCGTGGCTTCGGCCGCTGGCGAAGGCTTCAAGTCCCCATCCGACGACCCGCCCATACCCCCCGCCGCCACCGATTCCAGGCTCGTTCCGGCCATCTTCCGTTCCCAGAGTTGAATGGCCTCCGGACGGAATCCGCTCATCACCAGCGGCGTCTCCATGGCCTGGAAGTTCGTGCTTCCGGTCCCCAGACCGTCTCCGGGGCCGCCATCGCCCGGCGTGGATGCGCCCGGCCGCGGCGGAAGGCTCAACTCGGCAGCCAAATCGGCCGGAGCGGTTCCGGAGCCGAAATTGTTCGCCGAATCCGACGCATTCGCGGAAGCGCCAAGGGGCACATTGCGCACTTCGAGTATCTGTTCAATGGGCGTAATGCCCGCGATCGGCTCCTTTGTGAATTGCCCGATGCGGTACGACAGCGACCCCACCAGTTTGGCGCCGATATACACCGGACTGCCGCTCATGCCCTCCACCACGCCCGTATATTCGGCCTTAGTCCCGTGGAGTTGAGCCAGAATCATGTCCTGCCCGGGCCCGCGCGCCCCGCGCAGTATGCCCAGGATTTCCACCGGCATCGGTTCCGGCTTAGTCCCCTGGAAGACCGTCCAAGCCGTCGCCATCATGCCCCGCCGCACCTGGCTTAGGGGGAAGAACTGCCCGCTGGGCGGTGGAGCGGTCTGCGTCTCAACGGCTTGCGCCGGCGCGCCGCCGGCCGCCTCGGAGGTTAAGCCTTGCGCGACGGGCAGGACGGGGCAGGCCACCGCCAAAGCCACCATCGCCAGCACCGCCGAGCGCGATTTAGCTTGCTTCAGAGAAAGTTTCACGTCTATTAGAGTACAGCCTGCGCGAGTTTGCTGCTTTAGAGGCAACTCGGGTCGGCTGTCTTTGCCATTACGGCCGACGCAAAGATTGGAGGACGCCATGCCCCAAAGAGCACGCACCGGGAATCGATCGAAATCCCGTATGCTTATCTGGAAAGAGGTTGCTATGCTCAGGCTGCGCACGTTTTTTGCCGCTCCCCGTTGCCGTTTTTCGCTCGCGGTCCTCTTCGCCGCCGCTTTCGCTTTCGCGGCGGCGCCGGTCTGGCGCGCCCACGGCCAAACCACGCAGGACCAGTCCCAGCCCGCCGGACAGCAGACCCAGCAGCCGGCCCCGGCTACCCCGGCTGCCGGAGGTCCCGGCGCCGACTCAGGCGCCATCGCCATCCCCAAAAAGAACCCCGAAGACGTGACGCCGCCGGCCCCGCCGGCCCCGCCTAGACCCACTTTCAAAAACCCTGAGGGCGCACCCAATGTCTCACTCCAGCTCAACGTTCCCGAAGTAACCGTCGATGTCGGCGTGCTGCTCGAAAAAACCCACACCTTCGTCCCTGGCCTCAAGCCCGCCAACTTTCGCGTCTACGAGAACGGCGTGGAGCAAAAGATCATGGGTTTCCGGCGCATCGAGGCGCCCATCACGGCTTTGATGCTTTGCGAGTTTGCCGCCCGCGGCTGGGCCTTTCGCATCGACATGCTCAACAGTGCCTGGGCCTTCACCCAATCTTTGCGTTCCCAGGATTACATAGCGATGATGACCTTCGACCTCAACACCCACATCGTCAGCGACTTTACCCAGGACAAGCAACAGATTCAGCAAGGCATCAACCAACTGGCCATGGAATCCTATATGCCGGCCGCGTTTTCTGAAACCGACGTCTTCGACGCGCTCTCCGAAGGCCTCGACCGTCTCTCCCGCATCGAAGGCCAGAAGTACATCATCCTCATCGCTTCCGGCGTGGACACCATGTCCAAGCTCACTCTCGATAAGATCTTGCAGCGCGTGAAAGCCTCACGCGACATCACCATTTTCAGCATCTCCACCGGCGGCCTGCTTCTGGAGATGACCGAGGGTTCGGGCGGCATGATGGGCGGCATGCGCGATATGACCTATCTGCAGGCTGAAAACCAGATGCGTACCTTTGCCAATCTCACCGGCGGCATGTATTTCGACCCCAAATTCATCGGCGAACTCCCCGACGATATGCGCGTGATCAACCAGAACATCCGCTCCAAGTACGAGCTGGTCTATCAGCCCACTGACGCCAAGCAGGACGGCACGTACCGGAAGCTGCGGGTCATGCTCGTCGATGACGAAGGCAATCCCCTGCGCATGCAGGACGAGAAGCACCGTCCGCTCAAATACGATCTCATCTATCGCGACGGTTATCGCTCCAAGCAGGAGGTGGAGTAGCCTCGACCCTCTCTCCTGCGTGGCTTCCGTGGCTTCATTGACTCGAGCCTGTTGATCGCCGCCGGATCGGGCCCCTTCCGGCGTCTACTGGCTTTTCGCCTTCATGAAGTCGTGAGCCACCGTCCGCACGAACTCTACCGCGCCCTGCGGGACGGCTACGTTGCCCCGCAGCACGTTCTCGAATCTCTCCGGCGCCCCGTAGTACGTCTGCGTGTCGTCGAAGTTCTGGGTCACGCTGGTCCCGTCCAGATCGATCCCGGCAAACAGGCCTTTGTTGCGCGAGTAGCTTAAGAGCTCTGCGTTCATCTTCCAATCCGTCGACGCTTGGCCGGCTCGACCTACAGGACCCGCGGCAGCGGAAGCGTCACCGCCGATCTTGAACTTGTTCTTGAGCAGGTCCTGGAAGCCGCGATCGTTTACCGCAACCAGGATGAGGTCTGTGGACTGCCCCCCGATTTGAAAGCCGAACGAGCCGCCAGCCATCCGGATAAAGACCGGCCCGCTCCAGCCGTGGCCGGTGCGGCACGTCACCACGCCCTGCCCGTATTGCGCGCCAAAAACAAATGCCCCCTTAACCAACCCCGGAACCACGGCCACGCACGTCGCCGAATGGAGAATGTCTAGGGGAATGGTGCGGTCTTGCGCGCCCATGATTTGGTCGAGGACCACCTTTGCCTGGTCAACGCGGTTCTGCAAATCTTGTTGCGAGGAAGCCGCAAAGGCCATGAATGTCGCCAGAAAGCAGATGCAGATGGAGGCGAGCGTCTTCTTCATAAAATCCGTTCCTTTACTCCGCGGACTACTTGCCGCGGATGCATAGTGTTGGTGTCGAATCCCAAAGCTGCAGCCTTAATCCTGGTGCCCGGCCCGCAGGCTTAGAGGAAGGGAATAAGGGCCTCGGCAACGAGCCGCCCTTGTCGAACAGCCTACAGCATCCACGCGGGACCGCGCATCCTCACCTTATGAAAAATCGGCCGCCGAAGACATGGCCCCCAATCCCGGCAGAACGCGAGGAGTTCGACGGAGGCTCCGCCGGGCGGCCAGGTTGCGCCGGGGAACGAGAGTGCCCCGCGTGACGAAAGTGCGCCGCGTAACGAAAGTGTGCCGGGTGCGAAAATACGCCGGCAGACGCCTTTCAGGCGAATGCCACCAACGTGTAAATTCAAAGGGGGAGGGCTCGGCCCTAACGCAAATCTTGCCGGGGTTGTGATGAGAGTTGCAAAAAAAGAGGAGTTCCCGCGCCACATTGAAGATGTCGCCTGGGAACTCCTTTCCCCAGATCTGCGTTGTTTCTATCAACAGAGTCAGGGAACGATCCCAATAGCACAAGAGTACTTAAGGGCATTGCCATTTAGTAACCTATGAGGATTACTAACTAGTTATCTGATGAGCTTCGCGCAACCCGGCTTGGTTGGCCCCGGCGAGCGACGCCATGTTCATGGCGAACATCGAGAGTTTGATGCGGTTGTCGGCCCCCGTCTTGCGCATAAGCCGGCCGACATAGGCCTTCACGGTGCGCTCCTCGATCCCCAACTGCGATGCAATTTCCCGGTTCGACCGCGCCATCATGATCAGTTCCAGCACTTGCCGCTCCCGGAGGGTGAGCTGAGGGTTGCCCGAGAAGCCTGCCTCGGGTACCTTGAGTAGCCGGTCAATGAGCCGTGAAAGGAGTCTGCGCGGGGCCCAGATTGATCCGCTGGTGACGACATCGATTGCCTGGCGCACAACCTCAGGACCGGCGGTGAGGTCCAGGTAGGCGCGGGCCCCGGCAATGATCGACTTCATTACCAACTCGTCGTCGCCCTGAGGGCCGATGACGATCAGCCGGATGTCGGGGCGGGCCCTCCGAACGGTTTCGAGCGACACGAAGCCGGATGTTGCGTGCAGGTCGATGATGATGTACTCGAGCGGCGGGCCGGCGAGTAGTTCCTCGGTGCTCCCGGTTACAAGCGTGAGCTGTGCCTGCCCCCTTTGCGTGGGCTGCTCCACAATGCTCGCCAAGCCCGCTACGCGGATGGGTTCGTCCGCCACCACGCCAATGCGAATGGGTCCACCCTTCGCACTCGCCATCGCACCACTCCCGTCACCGGTAAAGAGAACCAGAAAATAAAGAGAACTGGAATCCGATCGGCCGGACCACCGGCGCCCGCGCCGTCATATTTCATCCATGGGCCGCCGGACGCAATGGCGCCGCGGCAGGAGCCCTAAGGTTTGAAAAGAATGATCGTTTTCTTGATTTTGATACTTGCCTTTCCGATCAGCATAGCTGATTTCGCGAGGACAGGAGCGGCGTGGTAATGGTGATGATCAGCGGTGATCAACTCCTCCCCGTCCGGCTCCAAACGGCGTCTGGTTCACGATCGTCCCGCAAACGCGCCTCAATGGATTTTTCCCTCGCAGATGGTCAAAACATCTCTTGTGGGAGCAAAAGAAATCAAAAGAGTACGCCTTGCCGCTTCCCTTAGCAGCAAAGCAACCATTTCTGCTTTCGAGGCCGACAAGGGCTCACACGAATCTACGTTCTCAGTGTACCTCCTAACCGAAAGCCCGCCATCCGCCAAGGATGGGATCCGGATTCCCGATCATAGCAAAAGAATGCGGTCACGCCCTTTGTAAAAGTACGCCGTCACGCCCTTTCGCGAATCTCAGTTGCGCTGGGCCCCGCCATGCTGCACCGCTGGCCGTCTTCGCCGCATTCGAACACGAGGTTCTGCGCGAGTGCGTTCGCGCTGGGCTTGCTCATGCGCGCGCGAATTTCAACAGGCCGAGCCGTCCTCAATCACGCAGGCTCAACAATAGGCCACCATCTTCGGCGGAATTACGAGAGAACACATTGACAACGTATACACGGTGATCTACGATCGCTGCGAATTGCTTTCCTGCCCGATCGCGTTTAACCAAAAATCAGGCAACCGCCTGGAAGCGGACGATGCGGCGGCGAAGTAGCGTCCGGTTGGATGGCATTGGATGGCAACCGATTCTGCGAGAGAGGATCAACCCCAAGTTTAGTCATGGTTCGCTGCGCATTTGCTCTCTCCGCGGCCTCGGAGCGGCGCCCGTTTGGATCGGCGCGATTTTGCAACCGCGACTTAACGATCGATGATCACCAAACTTGTTTGGCGCCAGGAGGAGCGGCTGTCGCCATAACCTAAATACAGGATGCAGGAGCCGAACTCATGAGTGAAGGTCTGACGCGTCGCACTTTCTTGAGGAATGCAGCGATAACCGGGGCGGCATCCGTGATCGGCTTGAACAATGCGTCCGCCGGCGGCCAAACCGCCAATGCTTTCACACCCTCCAGGAAGACCGTTTTCGACGCCGGCTGGAAGTTCATAAAGGGAGATTTTCCAAACGCCCAATCTCCGGATTTTGCCGATGAGAACTGGACGGCGCTGGACTTGCCTCACGACTGGAGCATCGCCGGACCCTTTAGCGAAGATGCGCCCTGTGGCTCCCAAGGCGCCTATCTGCCCACCGGCATCGGCTGGTACCGCAAGACCTTTCGGCTTCCGCAAAGCGATGCGGGCCGGCGCCTCGTGCTTCAATTTGACGGCGTCTACCAGTGCAGCGATGTGTGGATCAATGGCCAGCATCTGGGCTACCGCCCCTACGGCTTCTCTACGTTTTACTACGATCTCACCCCCCACCTTCATTTTGGCGACGAGCCAAATGTGGTTGCGGTGCGCGTGGATAACTCACACCAGCCCAATTTGCGTTGGTACTCCGGCTCCGGGATTTACCGGCACACCTGGCTCATCAACACCGGGCCTGTCTACGTCGAGCAATGGGGCACATTCGTCACCACCCCGCAAATCACCAAAGAGAGCGCCGCCGTCGAAGTGACCACGCGGGTGCGGAATGAATTGAAGCAGTCCGCGCCAACCACCCTGACCACCGCCATTGTTGACCGGGAAGGAAATGTCGTGCAGTCGGCGGACGCCACTGCAAATATCGCCGCCGGCGGGGGCCATGTTTTTACCCAGCGCCTGACCGTGACCAATCCCAGCCTCTGGTCCACCGCCATGCCGTACCTTTATGCCGTTCGCCAGACCCTGCGCCACGAGGACGCGGAGGCCGACGCCGTGGAGACGCCTTTCGGCATCCGGTCGATTGAGTTCAACGCCGACGAGGGATTTCTCCTGAATGGCGAACGCGTGAAGCTGAATGGGGTTTGCCTGCACGATGATGGCGGTTGTGTGGGCGTGGCGGTTCCAGCGCGAGTTTGGGAGCGGCGCTTCGCGCTTCTCAAGGAGATGGGCTGCAACGCCATCCGGACCAGCCACAATCCGCATCTGTCGGAGTTTCTCGACCTCTGCGACACCATGGGCTTCCTGGTCATGGCCGAAGCCTTCGACGAGTGGCGCGAACCCAAGCTGCAAACCCCGCAATTTGGCTACCATAAGTACTTCGACGAGTGGGGAGCGCGCGACTTGACCGACATGATTTTGCGCGACCGCAACCACCCCTCGATTGTTCTCTGGAGCGCCGGCAATGAAGTCCCCGACCAGGTGGTTCGCCGCGGCCCGCAGACGCTTGGCGAGTTACTGAGCATCCTGCACCCCATGGATCCAACCCGGCTGGTGACGGTGGCCTGCGACCGCATCGCCGCGGAGCCCCAGGCCGTTCTGCCGGAGTTTTTGGCCATGCTCGATGTGGTGGGCTACAACTACGTTGGCCGCTGGCGCGACCGGCGGGAAAAGTATTACAGCGTCGATCGTCATGATTTCCCGCAGCGGCTTATGGTCGGAACAGAGAACCCAGCCATGCCCGGCTATTACCCGGGCAGCAGCGCCTCTCCTTACGGCGGCTTCGAATCCAACTTACGCATCGCCACCGAGCAATTGCAACGATTCACCCAGGTCTACGACTACGTGATCGGCGATTTCATGTGGACGGGCATCGCCTACCTCGGCGAAGCAAGATGGCCGGCCAAGGGATCGCAGTCCGGCGTTCTCGACACCTGCGGCTTTGCCCATGACGGCTATTACTTTTACCAGAGCGTGTGGACAAAGGTCCCTGTGCTGCACCTGTCTGCGCATTGGAACTGGGCCGGCAAAGAGGGCGAGATGATTCCCGTAATCTGCTACACGAATTGCGATACGGTCGAATTGTTCCTGAACGGCAAAAGCCTTGGCGTCCAGGGCTTCATGTTTCCGGAGCCGGGCATGGAAGGCGAGTATGGACACTTCCCGGCTCGAGCCAGAGTGCCGCAGACCACGGGCGACCTTCATCTCACGTGGTCCGTGCCTTACCAGCCCGGCACGCTTAGAGCCGTAGGCGCAAAAGGTGGCCAGAACGTGCTGACCGTGGAACAAAGCACAACCGGTGAGCCGGCGGCCATTCGCCTCACTGCCGACAGGGCGCAAATCGGCACGCATTGGGACGACGTTTCTCATGTCACGGTCGAGATTGTCGACAGCCAGGGGCGCGTCGTGCCTACTGCCGACAACGAAGTGGTTTTCGCACTCAGCGGCCCGGGACGAATTTTGGGCTTGGACAACGGCGATCCCGTCAGCCACGAGAGCTACCAGGGGAACCGGCGCAAGGCGTATTTTGGACGCGCGCTGGCGTTGGTGCAATCCAATGGCCAGCCAGGAACCTTGCGCCTTTCCGCTTCTTCACCGTCTCTGACAGGCGCGGAAACCGTCATAACTGCCGGCGGTTGAGAAAAACATCTGCCGGGAACGCGAGTCGATGGAAACGCCAACGATTGTCGCCTGCATCAGGAATGCAGTATCTTTCACATGATGCGTAAACCCACAAGCTCCAATGTGGGCTGACATAAAAGGCGCAATCTCTCGACCTGTCGAGTCATTGCTTTGCGAATGGGGCGACCCAATAATGTGAAATCTCCCGTTCCCCCAAAAAGTGAAACTCCTCGAGGCAATTAACCTGGAAA
>JASHTU010000375.1 GCA_030040395.1 Acidobacteriaceae bacterium | reverse complement strand
CCCAGTTTCGCGGCCGCCCACCCGATCAGCCATCCCGTCCATCCGCCGGCGCGCCCTCGGCCACCCGATTTCGGTTTCCTCTCCACTTGGCTCTTATTCCTTCCGCCGCCCGATTTACGCCGTGGCCCGGCCATCCGGGCTGGACCGCTCTCTCCGTGCAATCGGCCGATCCCGCCACCCGCCGATCCGCTAGCTTCCCGTCGACCTGCCCGTCCAGCCAACCTGCCGACCTGCTCGCTCCGCTCCGGCTCCGGCTTTGTCAACCGGCTTACACCAGGCGCGTGACCCGGACCGCCATCTGCGTATCCACCACTTCAAACTCGGTCCACGCCAGTTGCACATCGCCCGCGGCCAGAGGCGTATCCTCCCCGCTGCTCCACTGCGACTCGATCACCTGCCCCGGCTCGAGCGCCAGCAGGTGGCGCACCCGAAAATCCCGCACCGGCACGGCAACGTCAACCTCCACCGGCAGCCGCGCCACGGCCGGGCTCACCGTCGCTCCCAAATCTTCTTTTTCTTCCCGGGCCGGGGATGGAACCAGCGCCGGCTTGGCAACCTGCTCCGCCGTAGCCGGCGGAGGCCCTGCCTCCCGCTGTATCGCGCCCGCAGGCGCCGGCAATGGATGTGCTGCGGCCATCTCTGCCCGAAATACCTGCAGCAAACAGACCATAAGGAAAAAAGAAAGATTGGAATGGTTTAAGAATTGCGCCGCCCCGCCCCCGTCTCATCCTGTGTAACTAAACCGCAACATCGCTGCTAAACTGGAAGGGTTCGGAAAGCCGACACTTCCTTGTGCCCATCCCGGGGGCCGAAGAAGTTGAATCGAGGTCGAAGCCCATGACAGAACTCAATGGAAAACCAGCCGTTACCGCCGCCGCTCTGCGCCTCAAAGTGGGACTGGCCGAAATGCTCAAGGGGGGCGTCATCATGGACGTGATGAGCGTCGAGCAGGCCCTCATCGCCGAACAGGCCGGGGCCGCCTCGGTCATGGCCCTCGAGCGCGTCCCGGCCATGATCCGCGCCGAAGGCGGCGTGGCCCGCATGGCCAAGCCAGGCCTTATCAAGCAGATCATCCAGGCTGTTTCCATTCCCGTCATGGCCAAGGCCCGCATCGGCCACTTCGCTGAAGCCCAGATTCTCCAGGAGCTGGGTGTCGACTTCATCGATGAGAGCGAGGTCCTCACCCCCGCCGACGAGGCCCACCACATTGACAAGCACGCCTTCACCACGCCTTTCGTTTGCGGGGCGCGCAACCTCGGCGAAGCCCTGCGCCGCATCGCCGAGGGCGCGGCTATGATCCGGACAAAAGGAGAAGCGGGCACCGGCGACGTCGTCCACGCCGTCCAGCACATGCGCCAGATCACCCGCGAAATGCGCCAGCTCACCGTGCTCACCGAGCAGGAGCTCTACGCTGCCGCCAAGGACCTCCAGGCGCCGTACGAACTGGTGCGCATGGTCGCTCAGGCAGGCAAGCTGCCGGTGCCCAACTTCTCCGCCGGCGGCATCGCCACCCCCGCCGACGCCGCCCTCATGATGCAGCTCGGTGCCGAGGCCATCTTCGTCGGGTCAGGAATTTTTATGAAGGAGCGCGCGACACCGCTCGACGTCGAGAACGACCCCAAGGAGCGCGAAGAAGCCGTCAGCCGCGCCAAAGCCATCGTCATCGCCACCACCCACTACAACGACCCGAAGATTCTCGCCGAAGTCAGCGAGCAGGTCACCGGGACCATGAAGGGCCTCGCCGCCGCCGCCATCGAAGAAAAAGAACTCCTCCAAACCCGCGGCTGGTAGTGTTCGATTTGGGAAACCGCTGGTCGAAGTCGGAAGCGGCAATGAAGGAGATGTTTAACGCGCGGAAGCGCTTGGCGAGACAGTTTCCGCTCGATATGCTGGTCGCATGAAATGGGAAGCCAGTCAGGCGGGAGAGCATCTTGAGCAAATACTCGACGCCACTCTCGACGGGCAAGGACAGATCGTGACCCAGAACGGAAAGGATGTAGCAATCTTCATCGCGTTCGACGAGTGGCAACGGTTAATAGCCGCACCCGATCAGGCAGGTTCAGATCAAGGCACTGAATGAGCTTTGCCTTCGGATCGTTATGCCCTCTTTTTTCCTAGATCCACGCAACTCGGCCTTCCTCTCGATAGCGGCTATCGCTGTGTCCATCCTTCTTGGGATTCCTGCGATTCTCATTTCGCTGTGGGCCGCCAGGACTTCCAGCACGGTTGCTCGTCGCACCACCGAGCCCATCCTTGCCCTTCAGATCATTAGCCCGGCCTACGGCGGACACGTTGACCTTCGGAACATTGGCCCAGTAACGGCAACCGGAATATCTATTGAGTTAATCGAGAGGCGAAAGCGCTCAAGCGCAAGGCTACATGTGAACGAAGTCATCGAAAAGGAGGAATCCTGCACCGTCCAAGCGTGGCAGTTCCCTTTCGAATTGAATGCCGAATTCCGAGATCAGCATCCTTTCGGCGATGCGACTACTGATCTTCAGAACATTCAGCGCGCCCTGAGAGATCAACCACGTCTTCCCTATCCGGGAGATCAGATGGCTTTCCATCTCGTAACGAGACCTGGAGATCAACGAATCGTTGTTTCCTGCTCGATTCCGGATAAGGTTCGTCAATTCCGGATCTACAAGGTGGGCAGTTCGGATTCTCCGAACCCAGTTCTTGAAATATGCAGCTCATTCCTCGTCCGATATCGAGCCGCCTATCTCCGATTTCGTTTCGCAAAAACTCCGTCCTCGCGCCACTGCCTGAGCTTCCGGCGTTTCTGAAAGCCGAAAGCGGAGAGCTATAAGAATCGCTCAATCCATGCAAACCGCTATCGTGGATGTCAGACTTGGTAGATATGCAATCAAAACCCCGCATCGGCGTGCTCGCCATCCAGGGCGACTACGCCGCCCACGCCGCCGCTCTTGAACAGGCTGGCGCGGCGCCTTCGCTCGTGAAAACCCCTGAAGACCTCCGCCTCGACGCCCAGTCCGCCCTCGAAGCCCTCGTCCTCCCCGGCGGCGAATCCACCACCATGCTCAAGTTCCTCGAAAAGCGCCACTTCTTCAATGCCCTCCGTGACTTCTGCGTGCAAAAACCCGTCTTCGGCACCTGCGCCGGCGCCATCCTCCTCGCCCGCGAGGTCCGCAACCCAGCCCAGCACAGCCTCGGCCTTCTCGACGCCGTCGTGGAGCGCAACGCCTACGGCCGCCAGATCGACTCCACCATCCTCACCGCGGAAACCGCCCTCCCCGGCGGCCCGCTGGAAATGGTTTTCATCCGCGCCCCCCGCATCGCCGCCATCGGCCCCACGGTCGAAGCGCTCGCTTGGCGCGACGGCTATCCGGCCTTGGTCCGTCAGGGCACGGTCATGGCCGCCACCTTTCATCCCGAACTCTCGGCAGACCGCCGCGTGCACCACCTTTTCGTCGCACTTGTCAGCGGCGCTCCGGCGCGGTAAAACGGAAGTTGAATTTGTTTGCTGCTGGCTTCCCCCTCCCCGCCTTTACCGGATGAAACCCTTTTCCCCGCAAGGGCAGCATCCTCTTAAGATTTTGGAGGCGTCCAAGCCAAAGTGAGAGTAACCTGGAGTTCTTGAGAGGCTCATATGCCCTCCATCTTTACCCCACTCCCGGCCGAAACGGAACGCAAAGCTCCCGGCACCGGCGGCAAACCGCCCGTTGACCGGCGGCCCACCGGCGGCGGAGGCGGCGGCGGAGACGACGATTGGAGGAACTCTCATCGCGGCCCGCGCGAGCTGCTTTATCGCGTGCGCGCCTTCATCTTCTGCGCCTTGGCCGGCGACATGATGTTCTTTGTGGTCCTCGTGGTGCTCTTCTACGCGCGCCAGGCAGGCACCCACCTCGATCCGCGCACCCTGCGCCAGGTCGGCGACTGGCATCCCATTCTGATGCCCCCCATCCTGTTCCTCAACTCCGCCATTCTCATGCTCAGCATGCTCACCATGGAGCTGGCCAGGTACCACATCTTTCAGGAGATCGACGTTCTCGAAGAATGGCTGGGGCTTGGCCGCCCCGCCCTGCGCCGCGCCCTCCCCTGGCTGGCCACCACGCTTATTCTCGGCGTCCTGTTCCTCATCGGCCAAGGCGTCGCGTGGGAGCAGCTCACCGCCGAAGGCTTCGGCTTCAATCGCTGGTCCACCCCGGCCAGCTATTTCTTCTATCTCATTACCGGACTGCACGCCGCCCACCTGACGCTGGGCATTCTCGCCCTGCTCGTCTGCGTTTTCACGCTGCACTGGTTCAAGCGTGTCGAGTATCGCCAGATCGGCGTCGACGCCACCGCATGGTTCTGGCACGCCATGGGCTTCGCCTGGCTGATTCTCTTCGCGGTTCTCACCTTCGGACAATAGACGGCGGTTGGAACAAATCAATTTCGGCCGCGCCGGGGCTGCGCTGGCCTTCCCCAGGGCTCTCCATGACACGCCGCGATCCCTGGTTCCTCAAAGTCCCATGATTGGATGTGGAACGGGTGCTCCATGGTCCGCGCGTAAGAGCTCATCGTTTGACAGTGCAGAATGCCATCCCGCGGAGCGCAGCAACGAAGGACCGGCGGTAGTTTTCTCCTGAACCGGGTGACCTGAGGGAAGCTTTTTAAGCTACCTCTCGCGAAACCGCGCCTTTCTCCGCAGCCGCTTCACCCCTCCCAGGAAAACCCCACTACCCGCGCGCTTTCCGGCATCTGCCTTTCAAACACAAATCCCACTTTGGGCACGCCCCAGCGCCATTCCTCGAGCAAACCACAACCTAAGGGCGCTCCCTCCGCGTGGCGGCACAACCGGAAGCGCCTCATTTCGAGAAAATGCCGGGGCTACCACTCCGCCTGAATTCCGTCGACGCCTTGTGCGTCATCCGGTTCAGCATTCGATTCAGGTTCTTGTCCGTAACAACGGGTTCGGCCTCTTCCTTCTTTTCAGCGGAAAGATTTGCTGCCGCCTCGGCCTTTTCTTTGTCGCTCACCAAGTTGAGCTGGAGTAGGGGCTTCATAATCTGATCCTCCGCCCATATTCTGATCCCAATTTGCAGCGAATGTCCACCACCTACGCTCACGCCTGTGCGCGGCATCACAATGGCGGTTTGCGGCGCAGGCCGCCGCCCAGCCGCCGGCTCAGATCGGCAGCCTTTTCCAGTAACACGCCCGTCGCCAGGGACGAATCAACCATGCACAGCGCCGCCCGGCTCACGCCCCGCTGCCCCGCCGGCAGAAACACACGCCTGAAAACTTCTCTCGTCCCCATCGCGCCCCCCTCAACCGTCAATCCGGCCGAAAGCAGACCCACCATGGTAAGCACAAGATTATTTTGAAATTGATGGCGCACAGCCTCGAAACCGGGAGATAATGCGTCCTATCGTTGCTGAGCCAACCCGGGCCACAAGTTCTCGACAAGGAGCACCTATGACTCCTCCATCCGGCTATCAGCCTATAGCGGGCAGCCAACGCCCTCGTCCCGCCAGCGCAACCCTCAAAGGATCACTTGCCACCACTGCCAACGTATCCGCCACGCTCCTCCTTCGCCAGCGGCCTGGAAGTCCGGCAATACCGGATCTCGACTATTGGCAGCAGACTCCCCCCGGACAGCGTCGATTCCTCTCTCCCGATGAAATCACGCAGATTTACGGAGCCGCGCAAACCGATGTCGACACGGTCACCACTTTCGTGAAATCGCAGGGTATGTCGGTCGTCCAGAGTCACCTGGGCCGGCGAACTGTCATCGTGCAGGGTACTGCCGCACAGTGGAGCACAGCCTTCGGTGTCTCGCTGAATCAATACAGTGCGCCGCTGCCGCAAAACACCCACGGCGTATCGACGCAGACCCCGGGAGCGGCTGCGCCAGCCGACTCCGGCGCTCCGCCTGCCACCACTCAGCCGGCGCCCGCTCCAGCCATGCAGACCTATCGCGGTTTCGATGGCCAGGTCTATCTGCCGCCCGCCCTCAGCGGCATCGTCATCTCTGTCATTGGCCTCGACAACCGCATTGCAGGATGCCGTGCGGGCACAGGAGATCCGCCACTGTCCAGTGGACTGTTAGCATCGACCATAGCCGGCCTCTACAATTTTCCCAACACCGGGGCCAACTGTCAGACCATCGGCGTGTTCGCGCCTTCGCCTGCTGCCTATCTGACCAACGACATTGTCAAGGATTATTTCCCGTCGTTGCCCAAAGGCTTTAACACGCCGCCCAACCTGGTCAACATCGATCTAACCGTCGATGGCACGACTTACTCAAATGTTCCCGCCACTGTCACATCCCTGACTCCGCCATTCACCTCGGCCATCGCCAATGACTGCGCCGAGCTTACACAGGACATTTCTACCTCGTCGACCATCGCCCAGGGCGCGACCGTGAACGTGTACTTCACCGAAAACACCGAGCAGGGATGGCTTACCTTTATCGCCAGCGCCGTCGTTCCCGATACCGGCCAAAACCAGCCGTCGGTGCTGACAGCCAGCTGGGTGTTGTCGTTGCAGGATGACAGCGGCACAATCGGGAGTCCCACCGACACCGGCAGCGTGGCTTTCGCTCTGAGCGTTTTTTTTCAGTTAGCAGCCACCGCAGGCATTACCGTGTTCATCGCGTTGGGCGATTGGGGCGCCGACGATATGGTGGTCGACAGCCACTGCCACACAAGTTTTCCCAGCAGCGATCCGTGGGCAGTGTCCTGTGGAGGCACAATCATCGGCAGCGTGACCCCCGGCCCGCCGCCAACCTTTAAGGAGTTTGTGTGGAGTGACGCTTTTACCACCACCTCGCCCTTCGGTCAGAAAAATTCCGACTTTGGCGCCACCGGCGGCGGCGTAAGCGATAATTTTCCGCTGCCCGGTTACCAGGCTGCACTCAAGCCGCCGCCAACTTCAAAGAACGACGGAGGCGTGCGCCGCGGCGTGCCCGACGTGGCAGGCATGACCGCGCTCACCGGTTTCTTTCTCAACGCCATTCCCTACGGTTTCGTCGGCACCAGTTGCGTAGCTCCCCTCTACGCCGGGCTGACGGCAGTTCTCAACCAGGCTCTCGGCCAGCCCATCGGCTTTCTCCACCCCACACTCTACGCACATCCCAAGGCATGCAACGACATCACGTTCGGGAACAACGACTCGGGCGACACTCCCGATTCGCCCTTTTACACCGCCGCCACGGGTTGGGATTCCTGCACGGGACTGGGCAGCGTGGATGGAACCAAGCTTCTCGCGGCCCTCGGCGCCGAGGATGTCGCGGCGGGAGCCATCGACCCGGACAACCCATTCAATTTCAGTTATCCGCCTGCGGAGAACGGCTGGGCCATTGGCCAGGGCTACGGGGCCAGCGACTCCTTCGACAGCCTCAATGTGGGCCAATTCAACACCGCTGACAACTTTGGTTTGCAATTCGGGCCGTATGACGCGATCAACCACGGCGATGGAGACGGCCCGGACGTGTTTGGAGACGTAACCGTCATCAATACCGCCGTGGGGTACAACGCAACATTTGCTGCCGACAACATCTACACCGGCGAGGGTTCCGTCGGGTTGTACGGCCGCAGCCGCGGAACTGACTTCAGCATTGGCGTCCTGGGTCAGTCGTCGAAGGGATCGGCGGTCTATGGCCTGGCCACCGGCGAGAATCCCCCCGCGTCGTCCTGCGACCCTGCCAGCGGCATTGGGGTTGTCGGGCGCTCCATGGGCGGCGTCCAGCCAGAGCGCATCTCGGTGGAGCGCATCGTCGGGCAACCCATTGGCGTGCTTGGCCACTCCACCACCGGGCCAGGCGTGCGGGGTCACAGTGGCCCGTTGTTCACCCCGCCAAGTCTGGCCACTGCTCTCCATCCGGTCATCGACGCATCGCCCGGCGGCGTATTCAGTTCAGGTCGCCTCCAGAATGAGACCATTGTCGGCGCCGCCGCCACCCAGCAGATGAGCGTCGATTCTCTTCCCCAGATGAGACTCGTGCCCACAACGGCGACCAAGCTGCCCACCAACGC
>JASHTU010000374.1 GCA_030040395.1 Acidobacteriaceae bacterium | reverse complement strand
AAATCGACATCACCATTCAGAATGTCTTTGAGGGCATCGGCTCGTTTGCGGCGGGGCGCATCGACGATGCGGGACTGGAGGCGCTCGAAGCCAACGCCTGCCCCGGCGCGGGCGCATGCGGAGGCCAGTTTACGGCGAACACAATGGCCATGAGCGCCGAGATTCTCGGCATCTCGCCCATCGAACTTTCCGGCGTGCCGGCGACCGCGCCCAACAAGCGAGAAGCGACGCGCGCGGCCGGGCGCATGGTGATGGATGCGGTGCGCGCCAACCGGAGACCGTCGCAGATCATAACGCGCACATCGCTCGAAAACACCATCGCCAGCGTGGCCGCCAGCGGAGGGTCGACCAACGCGGTGCTGCACCTGCTGGCGATTGCGCGCGAGATGGGCATTGCGCTGAGCATCGACGACTTCGACGCCATCTCGAAGCGCACGCCGTATATCTGCGATCTGACGCCGGCGGGCAAATATATGGCGTGGCATTACCAGGCCGCGGGAGGATCGCGCCTCCTTGCCAGGCGGATGATCGATGCGGGCTTTGCCGACGGCTCGGCGCTGACCATCAGCGGAAAAACGCTGGCCGAAGAGGCCGCGCAGGCGAGCGAGACGCCGGGGCAGGTGGTGATTCACTCTTTCGAGAAGCCCATCAAGCCCAACGGCGGATTGGTGATTCTCAAAGGCAATCTTGCGCCCGAGGGCTGCGTGATGAAGATCGCCGCGGCCGACCGATACCAGCATCGCGGACCGGCGCGGGTCTTCGATTGCGAAGAGGATTGCTTCAAGGTGGTGCAATCGGGCGGGGTCAAGCCCGGCGATGTGATTGTGATTCGCTATGAGGGGCCGAAGGGCGGACCGGGCATGCGGGAAATGCTGCAGGTGACGGCGGCCATCAGCTCTAATGCCGAGCTAAGCGCGCAGGTGGCGCTCTTGACCGATGGGCGCTTCAGCGGCGCGACCCGCGGCTTTACCGCGGGCCACGTGGCGCCCGAGGCATTTGTGGGTGGACCGATTGCGGCGGTGCGCGAGGGCGACATGATCGCCTTCGATATTCCCAACCGCACGCTGAATGTAGAGATCAGCGAGGCGGAGATGGCGGCGCGGTTAAGAGACTTTAAACCGCCGGCGCTGCGCTGGCCCAAGGGCGTGTTTCGGAAGTATGTGGACCGGGTAAAGTCGGCTTCGGAAGGGGCGACGACGTGAGAAGAGCAGCTTCTAGCTATGAGCTTCTAGCTGCTAGCTCGCTTCGCACTCTGCGTGAGGACGCGAACAGCGAAGTTCGATCCTTCAACGGGAACTCTTAAGAAGAATTACTCAAACTCGGCTAGAAAATGCCGGCAGCTAACGGCTAAAAGCTAGAAGCTGGAAGCTTCTCAAGGAGCGGCACATGGAGACCAAGGGAAACACGCAAGCATCGAACGCGCAGTTGAATCCGCCGGCGCGGCTTACCGGCGCGGAGATCCTCTGGGCCACGCTGGTGGGCGAGGGCGTCGACACCGTCTTCGGCTATCCCGGCGGCGCCATTCTGCCCGCTTACGACGCGCTGCGCAAGTTTCCCATTCGGCATGTGCTGGTGCGGCACGAGCAGGGGGCGGCCCACATGGCCGACGGCTACGCGCGCGCTTCCGGCAAAGTGGGGGTGGCCGTTGCCACCAGCGGGCCTGGCGCGACCAACCTTGTCACCGGCATCGCCACGGCCATGCTGGACTCGGTTCCCATAGTGTGCATCACCGGCAATGTGCCGAGTAAAGTGCTGGGCACCGACGCTTTTCAGGAAGTAGACATCACCGGCATAACGCTGCCGGTGACCAAGCACAATTTTCTGGTGAGCAAGACCGAGGACCTGGCGCGGTCGCTGCGGCACGCGTTCCAGATTGCGCGCTCGGGAAGGCCGGGGCCGGTGCTGGTGGATATTACCAAGGACGCGCAGCAGGGCTCGGCGGTGTTCGACTTTGAAGCGGCCAAGCCGCGGCCCTACCGGCCCCACCCCATGCTGCGCGTGGCGGAATCGGGTTTGGCGCAGGCGGCGGAGCTGATTCGCAACGCCAAGCGGCCCGTGATCCTGGCCGGGCACGGGGTCATGGAATCGGGCGCCATGGAGCAGGTGCGCACGCTGGCTGAGCGGGCGCAGATTCCGGTGGGCCTCACGCTTCTGGGGCTGGGAGGCTTTCCCGCATCGCACCCGTTAAACCTGGGCATGATGGGCATGCACGGCGAGGCGTGGCTGAATCACGCCATTCAGGAAGCGGACCTGCTGATCGCCTGCGGCATGCGCTTCGACGATCGCGTGACCGGCAAGCTGAGTGACTATGCGCTGAAGGCCAGGAAGATCCACATTGAGATCGACCCGGCGGAGATCAACAAGAACGTCAAGGTGGACGTGGCGCTGGTGGGCGACCTGCGCGAGGTGCTGGAAGAACTGCTGCCGCGCGTGCCGGGGCGCGACGGCTCGGCGTGGCTCAAAACCATTGAGGCCAGCAAGGGCGCGGTGGCCGTGCGCGACATCAAGAACCTGCCCGACTTGGGGCACCTCTATGCGGCGCACGTGATGCACGACCTGTGGCGCATCACCGGCAGCGAGGCGCTGGTGGTCACCGACGTGGGCCAGCACCAGATGTGGGAAGCGCAGTATTTCCATCACGAGCATCCGCGCACCCTGATCACCTCAGGCGGATTGGGGACCATGGGTTTTGCGCTGCCTGCGGCCATCGGGGCCAAGTTTGCCTGTCCCGAGAAAGATGTGTGGGTGATCGCCGGCGACGGCGGGTTCCAGATGACGGCGGCGGAGCTCTCCACCATCGTGCAGGAAAAGCTCAAGATCAACATCGCCATCATCAATAATGGTTACCTGGGCATGATCCGCCAGTGGCAGGAGTTTTTCTATGAGCGCAATTACGAAGCTGCTCCCCTGGTGAGCCCGGATTTTGTAAAGCTGGCCGACGCGCACGGAATTCCGGGCCGCGCGGTGCGCACGCGGGCCGAGGTGGCTCCGGCCGTTGAGCAAGCGCGGAGCGCGCCGGGAGCGTTTTTGCTTAACTTCCTCGTCGAGAAAGAAGAGTCGGTGTACCCGATGATTCCGGCGGGCAGCGCGCTGCACGAAATGATTCGCCGGCCCGGCAAGCGGGCCAAGGATCCGCTGGAAGAGCGGGCGGACGAGTAGGGCAGTTCATAGTTCGCAGTTCGTAGTTCACAATTGCCATCGCCGGTTTTCCTGCTGAGACGAGAAAACTGACGCCGAGTCGATTCGACGACTGAGAACTATGAACTGTGAACTGGTAACTCAAGCAGATTTCTGTGGTTGCAAGGAAGCGTACAATGCTGCACACATTTGTGGCTTACGTTGAAGATTTGCCGGGCGTGCTCACGCGGGTGGCGTCGCTGTTCCGGCGGCTGAACATCAATATTCATTCGCTGACCGTGGGACGCAGCGAGCGGCCGGGGCTTTCCCGGCTTACGCTGGTGTGCGAGGCCTCGGCGGAAGGCGGGGATCGCATCCGCGCCAGCTTGTTTAAGCTGGAGAACGTAGTGGACGTGGACGACATAGCTCAGGCGCCCGCGGTGACGCGTGAGCTGGCGCTCATTAAAGTAGCCGCGACGCCGCGAAATCGCGCGCAGATCTTCGACCTGGTGGAGGTGTTCCGCGCGCGCATTGTCGACCTCACTTCGGAGTCGCTGATGATCGAGATGACAGGCGTGGAAAGCAAGATTGAAGGGTTGATCGAGGTGCTGCGCGAGGACGAAGGGCGGATCCTGGAGATTTGCCGCAGCGGCAAGATGACCATGCGGCGCGGGCATCATGTGAGCAGCGTGTTGCGCGCCATGGGCGCGGTCGAAGCCGAGGCGGCGGCCAAGGATGCACTGGAAAACGGCGTGGCCGACAAAATGGAATCATGAACGGACGGAATCTGCGCGCAAGCTGGCCGCCCCTTGCGCTCGGCTCCAACATGGGGCTGCCTGCAACCGCTGCTTGAGGAAGAATCTTTCACCGGTTCGACGAAAAACACCAAATTCGACTGAAAAAGGACAAACCAAAAATCATGGCCACAACCTATTACGATCGCGATGCCGACCTTTCCCTGATTCAGGCCAAGAAGGTGGCGATTATCGGTTACGGTTCGCAGGGGCACGCTC
>JASHTU010000373.1 GCA_030040395.1 Acidobacteriaceae bacterium | reverse complement strand
GCCACCCAGCACGGCGCGAAGACGGCTTACAACAAAACCAAGAACACCACCAAAGGCGCGGTGCATGGGGCCAAGCAAGGCGCGCGGCAGCCGCATTAAGACTTCTTGGATTCCGGTCAGTGGTCAACGGTCAGGGCTCTAGGGTGTCAGGGCTCTAGGGACGGGCGCCGAGAAAGGCGAGCAGCTTTCGTCCCAGGCCCTCGGGCTTCTTGAGTTCGCATTCCCAGACCACCAGAGATTCCCAGCCGAGCGATCTGAGGGAGGCGCGAGATTTTCGATCGCGGCTGGCGTTGCGTGCGATTTTGCCGGTCCAGTACTCGCGATTGTGCACCGGGATGCGCGCTCCGCGAGCGCAGCTGTGGCCGTGCCAGAAGCAGCCGTGGACGAAGATCACTTTGCTCAGGCGCGGAAACACCAGGTCGGGCTTGCCGGGAAGGTCCTTTGCGTGCAACCGGTAGCGAAAACCTTGGGCGAAGACGAGACGGCGCACCGCCATCTCGGGGGCGGTGTTCTCGCTTTTCACCGCCTGCATGGTGCGCCGCCTCAGTTCGGGCGATTCCATCGCTTTCACGCTCCGCGTGTCAACCATCCGGCTTTGACGTCAATCGTCCCGCGTTGAGGCTGCGCCATTTCCGCTCCAAAGATGATGTAAGGCGAATGCGGCTGCTGTCGGTCTCAATGCGGCCGCGGCGACAATCGGCTCCAAAAGGCGCGCTGCGAGGAAACGAACCGCGGGGACCACCACGCCGTCACCGGCCAAATGATACGCCTCGTTATAGCTTTCGGGCAGAATGTAGGAGTCGGGCAGGCCCATGAGGCGTGCGGCCTCGCGCGGCGAGAGGAGCCGGGAGCGCACGCGGTCGCCCTCGACCATCAGGATGGTTTGGCGGCTCGAACCGCCGGCCGGGGTGCGCAGGCATCCCGATATGCCGTCAAAACGGACTTCGGCCCGCTGCACTTTGCGGCCCCGTTCGTCGAGGCGCATTCGCCGGTAGATCCCGCCCACAACCCTGTGGCCCAGCCGCCTGGCCTGCTCAACTTTTTCGAGATTGCGCGCGCTCATCATCGACAATAGACGCCGCGTTTCTTGAGGAGTGTGCCAGGCCAGTCCACGCGCGTCATCTTCGATAACGTCCGAGAAGACCAGTTTGCGCGGGGCGGGAACGGGAGGCTTCCACCACAGCCACAGAGCCTTCGCCTGGGACGAAAGAGCTTGGTGCGCGGTGAGGAGAGATGGCGGATGCCAGTTAGGATCCGGCTCGGGCGAGATGAGCGATGCGGGAATCGGGGCGTCCTGATAGACGCACACCACGAAGAGGCGAGGGCGCGATTGCGGCACAAAGCGAACCGCGTCGATGACCAGCGCTCCGAGCCGGTAGCCGCCGCCGGCAAGTGCGTCACTCAAAGCCGCAAAATCCCTGCCCTGGCGAGAGGAGAGCGCGCCGCAAACATTCTCGAGCACGACCGTTGTGGGCGCGCGGCCCTCACTTTCAAGCGCAGTGATGAGGCGCCAAAACGGCCAGAAGGTTCCCGACCGTCTCCCTTTCAATCCGGCGCCGGCGCCGGCAAGGGATAAGTCCTGACAGGGAAAGGAAGCCCAGGCCAGGTCGGCGCGCGACGGCATCTCGCTCACGGAAAGCATCGCAACATCTTTCACGGCGAGAACACCGTCGCCCCAATTCGCGGCGTAGGCAGCCGCTTTCCTGGGGTCGAAATCGTTGGCAAACAGGCAGGACCATGCGCTGCCGAGCCCCGCGCGCGCCATGCCGCCGCCAGCGAAGAATTCATAGAATGCGGGCATTTCCCGTTTGTCCCTCGTAGAATCGCACCTGGTTTCAGTGGGCTTTTGGATCTCCCAGTTTCGCCCGACGCGCCCCAAGGCCATATTACGCGGCCCAAAGTGCAGAGCCGGTAGAAAAGCCGGAGGAGAAGTTGGGCGATTCCCATCCCGCGATTTCGGGCCGACCACAGAAAAGAGGAGTTCTTAACCTGACAGAACAGAACCGTTTTAGTAGGATGCTTCCGCAATCACTTCCAAGAGCGCACGACGTCTTCACGGCGACTCGCAGCGCTGATCCCTCAAGGAGCCGGTCGGCTCCGCAACAAAGGGCCCTTCTAGTGATAGCACGCGCCGGCGCCCTTATGCGGGCTTCGTTGAAATGGTTCCATGAGGCGAACGAGTGTAACGAACTCTTGCCCTCGTCGCCGTGGTCGGGCCACAGCCGGACGCAGCTACCGCGTTCTCCCAAAGTCTGCGCTGGAGCGCCTTCAAGCGTTATCAGGAGGATGACCATGCGTTGCATCGCGACGTTGACCTTTCTGGCGGTGCTTTCAGGAGTTTGCCCCGCCAATGCCCAAAGTAATATGCCAGCCCACCACGCGCCGGTCAGGGTGATCGACGGCGCCGTGAATCCCGAACTTATTCCAGACTTAACGGCCTACCGGCTCTATCTTTTGACGATTTCTAAGCCGCCAAATCCGACGGACGAGCAAACGAAGCGAACGGACGCTGACACGAGGAAGGCCGGCCTCCAAGAACCCGATCGGCTCTCTCTCGTCGCGATTGCGGACGACTTCAACTACCAGTATCACAACATGGTGAAGGCATATAACGACGCCGCAACCGCCGCTTGGAAGCAGGGCCAAAGATCGGACCTGCCCGCCTTCCGGCGACAGCGGGATCAACTCGTTCAATCGACAATCGACAGACTCAACCACACTTTGACTCCTGGCGGCTGGTCAACCTTCAACACGTATGTGCAAGCTGAGAAGCGGCGAATGAAGATCGCCGCGCCGGAGGTAGGACAATGAGAGCGTCAATCCTGTCGTTCCTTGCCGTCGTCTTTTTGGCCGCAGCCTCCACGGGCGCCGCCGCTCAAAGCTGCCTCACCATTTCAACGGACTACGCCTCCTATATGAGTGGCAGTACCGACGGCGTCAATCTCTATGCATCCGTTTTGTTGGATGGATCGGCCTACATGGAAGTCCAACCTTACCCATACTGCGAGCCCATCGAAAACGAGCTTTCGAGCGTAACCCACACTCCACTGGTAGGCGTGACATTAGGCTCAAATAATTATCCGGCGCGCGGGGAGTCGGGGTGCCCGGACTGCTACATCGAGGCCGAAACCGACGGAACGATCGCCAACGCAACCCAAGGCGAGGATTACAATTGCACATGGTACGCGGAGGTGGACTGCAGCTTCGCCGGCCTCATCTTCAATTCCTCAGAGGATGGCGTGACGATCGCCTTGACCACGACGTATGGTCAGAACACACTTGGCTCGCAAGTGATCTTGGACACCAGATTTTGTGGCTACACGCCAGCTTGTTCGAACAGCGTCACCCCGACCTGTGGCAACCCCAGTTGGACGGTTCAATATTCGTCCTCTGAGGAATGCAATCTCTACATACGAAATCCGTTTATCGCTGTGAAGGTAAACGGGGTCCTTACAGAATGCGTAGGCGTCGAGTTTCCGGCGTCGGGTCCCGGGCCGTGCAGCTGAGCACACGTCGTCGGTATTTGAGAAACTGCAGTATTTTACAAGGTTCACATTGTGTGAGGCAATCCGCTATGGCCCCTGAACGAGAGCGAAAGGGTACGAACAGAACTGGCCCGCAAGGAGAGCTCCCGCTCTCGCCACGCGAGATGCGGGGGCTGCGGGGCCCGGTGAAGACCTGCAGGGAGGAAACATGGCTTGCGAGCGCGCTGGAGAACCCGACCCAATTGAGCCCTCGGCCCCACAACGGGTCCGAAGTTGAATATGACCGCGAGGGGTGCATCCTGCGGTCGACCAGCCAGGATTCAGCAGGCTCGAAGATGTCGACGATCTACAGCTACGACCCCTCGGGACTTCTTTTAAGGATTCTCCGCGGCCAGGCCGGAAGGCCGGATACCGAGGTCACTTATCGATACGACGAACAGAGAAGACCGAAGCAAATCGTCTATAGCGAACGACCGGACGACCCGGTCTCCTTCCGTTACGACGAACGAGGGAGGAAGGTCAAATACCAGCCTTCTCGGGCTGAAGATTATCGGCGTAGTCTTTCGTACGGAGGTTCCCCATTTGAGATCGCAGATCGGGCCCCCAATCTTCCGGGCGGCGGCATGAGCATTACCTACTACGACGACCGCGACCGGCCCGCTGAGGTTCAGGTGTGTGATGCTGAAGGCAACATCGTGAGCCGCACGGTTCGGATTTACAACGACAATGGCCT
>JASHTU010000372.1 GCA_030040395.1 Acidobacteriaceae bacterium | reverse complement strand
GCGCCGTCAAAGTGTTGCTGCGCCGGAACCGCCAGGGGCGCAAGCAACACCAATCCTGCCGCGATTCCCTTGGCAATCCGGGAAAAAGAGAAGCGCATTACGCGGCCTCCTTGGCCTTCCTTCGCGACGGGTGCACCCACCACGCCACACCGATCCCGATCATGTATAGCCCCAGCATGGGCAGGGCGTAGATGCACATGGTCCACGGGTCGGGACTGGGCGTGATGATCGCCGCCACCAGAAACACGGCCAGGATGGCGTAACGGATGTTCTTCCACAAGAACCGCGGGCTCACGATGCCGAACATGGCCAGGAAAAAGATGAGGATGGGCATCTCAAAGCTGATGCCGAGGCCGAGAATCACGGAGAGAAAGAACCCCGTGTAATCCTCGATGGTGACCATGGGCGTGAAGTTGCGGCCGAAATCCACCACCAGAATCTTAATGGCGCTGGGCAGCACCCAGAAATAACCGAACGCCGCTCCGGAAAGAAACAGCCCGATAGTGGCCGCCATGAAAGGCACCACAAAGCGTCGCTCCTTTTGGTAGAGCCCCGGCGCAATGAACAACCACACCTCGAATAGAATGAAGGGCGCGGCCAGAATGGCGCCGGCGAGCAATGAGGCTTGCAGGTACAGGTTCAGGGCATCCATGGGATGCGTGAACACGAGCGATTTGCCGATGTGGATCAGCGGCGCCTGAAAGAACTCCACAATCCGGTTGTGAAAGACCCACGCCGCAGCGAAGCCGAGGCCGAGATAAATAGCGGAGTGAACGATGCGCTTGCGCAGTTCCTCCAGGTGCTCCATCAGGCTCATGCCTGGGAGTTCCGCGCGCTCGGATACCGCCGCCCGCGCCTTGCTGACTGCTTCTGCGGGATCAACCATGATGTGCCGTCGGCTCCGCCGCCGCGTCGTGCTCTTCCGCCGCGGCTTCTGTCTCGCGATGATTCACTTCGGGGGGCGCTGCGCCTGGCTCCGGGCCGCGGCCGCTCTCCGTCTCCGCAGCGGCGCCGGTTTCGGCAGCCGGTGTGGTCTCGCTTTCGGCCGCTGGCGCACTCCCGATTGCGCTTCCTGGCCGCTCTGCTGGAACCGTCTCGCCGGTCGAGGGTGGGCGCACCTGGAGCGCCGTCTGCGCCGCACCGGTTTCCGCCGCGGCCATTGATTCCAACCGGCCAGCGGTTTCAGGCGCAGCCTCCGCGTTTTGTCTCTCGTAGGCCGCGGCCGAATCCGCATAGGTTTCGTAGAAATTATCTTCCTCGACGCTGGGCGTTTCGCTGCTGGAGGTAGCCGCTGGCGCCTCCGTGGCCTCGCCAATGCCCGATCCGGCAGCCTGGTCAACCGCCTGCGACGCCGGCTGGGGCGGCGGGACCAGGGTCACGGACCGTTGCCGTTCCGCTTCCTCCCGCTTGCGCCGGTCGGCCTCCTCGGCGTTGCGCAACTCCTCTTCCATCTGGAATTTGAAGTCGTTTGAGGCTTTGCGGAACTCGTACATCAGCTTACCGATCTGGCGCCCGATCTGCGGCAGCCGGCGCGGCCCGAAGACCACTAGCGCCAGCACCATCAGGATCAGCGAGTCGGCCATGCCTAGGTTGGCGACTTCAATTGGCGGCGAAATTCCCATGAAATTTTATGATAAATGCCCGCGGAGTTCGCTCACAAACCTTCCGCTTCGTTTAAGCTGCCGGTTCGTTCTCACTCAGCTATACCAAAACTCACTCGTCAATTCCCCTTGCCGCCCTCTTGCTCTCTCAGCTTCTGGCGCGGCCGGTCCCGCATCTCCGGCGTCGCCTCCATTGCCTCACCCGGGCTCAGCCCTCCAGAATGCGCAGCTCCCACCGTTCGCGCTCCTGGTCTTGCCTGCGCCGCGTCCGGATCTGCATAGCCCCCCTCACCACGTATACCCGCCCGCAGCCGGCGGCCACGCCCCAAGCATCTGCCGCATCAGTACCATCCGCCCCAGATGGTAGGCGTTGTGCGCCGCCATGTTCTCCAGTTGCTCGCGCACCGTCATCGTCCGCATGGGCATTCCCGGCCGCGAAGGGCAGCGGATCGCCAGCTCCAACCGTCCTGCATCGCGCGCCGCCGCTGCAGCCGCCGCCAGCCCGGCCAGGAACCGCTCTCGCAGCTGCTCCCAGGTCTCACGCCGGATTGCCTCATCGCTCGGAAATCCGTCCGCGTCGTGCGCCGGGAACGGCGTCTCGATCCCGCCAATCCAGTCCATGCTCACCTCCAGCCAGAAGGCCACGTGCCATAGCTCCTGGTAGATCGTGCGCGGTACGCCGTCCATGGCTCGATGAACAATCTCGTCCCCCAGCCCTTCAACAATCGCCTCCGGGGCCGCGGCCGCCGCATCCCCGATGAGAATCCGCTCCAGTTCGGCCATATCAGATCCTTAATTGACGCGCGCTCTCTATGCCCGCAGCATAACGAATGATCTCATCGCGTGCGGGCTCCGGGAACCGACTGTTACGCCTGCGTTACAATGAAGCTGGATGGAAGTGGCGTTGCCCGGCGGATTTTTCCCATCCGCCAGCCTCGCTCCGCATCCATCATGGGAGACGGGCTGCAACAACCCCGTGGATGCTTTTCCTCGATTCGGACTTGCCATTGGGCGGGTCGAAATCCGGCGCATCCGCTGCAGCCGCAAGTGCTTTCAACATCCCCGTCCGCAGAACGGACTGAAGGCGGAACACGATGACTCTTGCTCTTGAGGAATTGACCGCGGCCTCGCTGCAGGCCGGTGAAAGCTGCAGCCTTGAAAACTACCTGGCCCTCCCCGACCACTCCATGGACGGCCGCATTGCCCAAGCTCGCGAACGTCTGGGCTCATCCACCATCCTGCTCGGCCACCACTACCAGCGCGACGAAGTCATCCGCTTTGCCGACTTTACCGGCGACAGCTACAAACTCGCGAAGATCGCCGCCGAAACCGACGCCCGCTACATCGTCTTCTGCGGCGTCCACTTCATGGCTGAGAGCGCCGACATCCTCAGCCGCGACGGCCAACAGGTCATCCTGCCCGACTTGAACGCGGGATGCTCCATGGCCGACATGGCCGAAATCTCCCAGGTGGAGGACTGCTGGGAGGCGCTGGAGCGCTTCGGCCTCGCAGACGAGACGGTTCCGCTGACCTACATGAATTCAACCGCCCCCATCAAGGCGTTCTGCGGCGAGCACGGGGGGCTGGTCTGCACCTCCTCGAACGCCGATGCGGCTTTTCGCTGGGCCTTTGCCCGCGGCCGCCGCATCCTCTTCCTGCCCGACCAGCACCTGGGCCGCAACACCGGCCATTCCATGGGTCTACCTTTGGAGGAGATGGTGGTCTGGGATCCGTGGGCGATTCAGGGCGGCCTGACCCACGAGCGCCTCGCCGCCAGCCGCATTCTGCTCTGGAAAGGCCACTGCGCCGTCCATCAACGCTTTCTGCCCGGGCACGTAGACCAGGTTCGCGCCAAGTATCCCGGCATCCAGGTGATCGTCCATCCCGAGTGCCGCCTCGAGGTCTGCCAGAAAGC
>JASHTU010000032.1 GCA_030040395.1 Acidobacteriaceae bacterium | reverse complement strand
GATACTCCTTCATTGCCTGCACGCGGGCCCGGGGCGCGGGGCTCACCGCTGTGGCGCTTGCGGAATATCCCTCGGGGGCCAAAGCCCTCTTCGATTGAGCACTCTTTTTGTACGGACTAAAGCCCGCACCCTTCACCGGGGAAAATTCTTTGTCCATTTGTTCAGCCACGGCTCCTCCTTTCGCTGAGGCGCGTGCGGATGGCTTCCGCGTGGCCGGCAAGGCCCTCGGCCTCGGCCAGCAACGCGGCTTTGGGGCCGAGCGCGCGCAGCGCCGGCTGCGCGTACTGCTGCACGGTGACGAGCTTGACGAAGTCGTTTACGCTGAGCCCGCCACGCACCCGCGCCATGCCTCCCGTGGGCAGGGTGTGATTGGGGCCGGAGATGTAATCGCCCAAAGGCTGAGCTGACCAGCGGCCGACAAAGACGGAACCCGCATTCCGCACCCAATCGAGATCCGCGGCCGCGTCCACGGTAACGTGTTCGGGCGCGAGGCGGTTGACAATCGCGCGCGCCTCCAAGATCGACGAAGCGACGATGACCAGACCGCTGCGGTCGAGAGCTTCGCGGGCGACCGCGATCTGACGGCTTCGCTGCTTGGTCTCGGCCATGACTTCCCGCGCCAGATCCGCGCGCGTAGTCACGAAGATCGCCAAAGCCTCGGGATCGTGTTCGGCTTGCGCCACCAGGTCGCTGGCGATATCTGCTGCTGCGCCGCGCTCGCTGGCGACGACAATCTCCGTGGGGCCGGCGAGCATGTCAATCGAGCAGTCGAAGGCAACCACGCGCTTGGCCGCGGTAACGTAAAGATTCCCTGGGCCGGCGATCTTATCGACGCGCCGAATGGTTGGCGTGCCGTATGCGAGCGCCGCCACGGCGTGCGCGCCGCCCACGCGATAAAATTCTTCGATGCCGAGCAGATGCGCCGCGGCAAGCGTCGCCGGCGCGGGCTTGGGCGAAACTGCAACGATGCGGCCGACACGGGCCACCTGCGCCGGAATCGCCGTCATCAGCAGCGTGGAGGGCAGCGGATGACGGCCGCTGGGCACATAGCAGCCCACGGAGCCAAGCGGGCGGACGAGCTGGCCCGTGACGAGACCAGGTAATGGAGAAGAATTCCACGTTTGCGGAAGCTGCCTCTCGGCAAAGCCCCGAATCTGCGCGGCGGCGGTGCACAAAGCATCACGCAGCTCCGAATGGAGCGAGTCCCATGCCGCAGCCATCTCGTCTTTGGTCACGCGTAACGTCTGCGGGCCGGGGAGCTCGTCCCATCGCGATGCGTAGCGAAGGAGCGCCCGGTCACCATGTTTGCGCACGTCTGCCACAATCCGCCGGACCGCGGGAAGCACGCTGTCGAGCGCCGCGCTCCCGCGCCGTTCCAGCGCGGCGAGCATGGCCTCTGTCTGCGCCGCGCCTCGACCTTTGGTCCGCACCAGCTTCATGCTTCGCGCCTCGCTCTCGCCACCGTCACAAGACCACTTTGTTGAGTGGATACTCGACGATGCCCGCGCCACCCGCGGCCTTGAGTTGCGGGATCACGTCGCGCGCCACGCGCTCTTCAAGAATGGTGTTCACGGCGACCCATGCGGGGTCGCTCAACTGCGAAATGGTTGGCGAGTTGAGTGCGGGCAGCACCGCGAGCACCGCGTCCAGGTCCGTGCGCTTCACGTTGAGCATGAGGCCTACCTGCGCTTGCGCGTCGATGGCTCCGCGCAGCATGAGCGCCACCTGATCGATCTTCTTCCGCTTCCAGGGGTTGGCCAGCGCGGCTTTGCCGGCGATCAGATGGGTTTCACTTTCCATCACGGTGTCGATGATCTTCAGGTGGTTGGCCTTGAGCGAGCTGCCGGTCTCGGTCACTTCGACAATGGCGTCGGCGAGCATAGGCGGCTTCACTTCCGTCGCTCCCCAACTGAACTCGACTTTGACGTTGACTCCTTTGGCGGCGAAGTAGCGCTTGGAAACTTCCACCAGTTCAGTAGCGATGATCATGCCTTCCAGGTCTTCGGCCTTTTGATAAGGGCTCGACTCGGGAACGGCGAGCACCCAGCGCACTTTCCGGCGGCTTTGCTTGGCGTACGTGAGAGATGTGACGCTGGCGACGTCGAGGCCGCTTTCCACCACCCAGTCGATGCCGGTGAGGCCGGCGTCGAGGACGCCGTGATCCACGTAGCGCGCCATCTCCTGGGCGCGAATCAGCATGCACTCGATCTCGGCGTCATCGATGGAGGGAAAATAGGAGCGCCCGTCAGCGTAGATATTCCAGCCGGCGCGTCTGAAAAGGGCGATCGTCGCGTCCTGCAGGCTGCCTTTGGGAAGGCCGAGGCGAAGCTTGTCAGCCACGGGTCACCTCCGCTTTCGCCGCCAGCGCGACGGGTCGCGTAAAACAACTCACCGTGCCTTCATGGCAAACCAACCCGTCGCCTTCCACCTCGACGCGAAACAGCAGCGTGTCCTGGTCGCAGTCGGTCGCTGCCGAAACCACGCGCAGGCGGTTGCCGCTGGTTTCCCCCTTCATCCATAGCTTTTGGCGGGTGCGGCTCCAAAAGGTCACGAAGCCGGTCTCCAGGGTTTTGGCGTAGCTCGCCGCATTCAGAAAGCCCAGCATGAGCACCTCGCCCGTACGCGCGTCCTGCACCACGCCCGGCACGAGGCCATCCATTTTGTCAAAGTCGATCGGTTCCACGGTGTCATTCCTTGGTTGAGATTTGTGGCATGAAAAAACCCGCTGGCGTCCATCGCCGGCGGGTCTGACGTATTCTCTGATCTCTCTGGCCGCTTAACTCAGGCCATGGCAGTCCGCCGGCATGGATGTCCCACGATGATGGTGATGGTGACCATAATGACGGCGAATATGCATCTTCATCAACACTACGAGATGGCCCGTGTGCTGTCAAACCTTTTCTTGCCGGCGGGGCGCGGGCGGGCGGAGAATGGAGCCGTGCGGGCAAGAGCGCGATGGACGGTGTTGGCGGTTGCCATGCTGGGGGTTTGCCTGGCCGCAACGGCCCGGCATCAGGATCGGGACTCGAATGGTGCGCCCAAAACATCCGCAGCGGCGCCATCGCCGGAGGCGCGCGTCGACATCAACCACGCCAGCGCTGCCGAGCTGATGACGGTCCCCGGCATGGCGCGTCCGTGGGCGGAGCGCATTGTGCGCTTCAGGCCATATCGGAGCAAGCAGGATTTGCTGGATAAGGGTGTGGTCACCAGTGAAGTCTATGACCGCATCAAGGATTACGTGATCGCGCATCGCAACCGGGAGTAGCTCTCTGGCTCTCTCCATGCTCCGTGGGCTGTCATGTCCATGCGCAAAAGGTAGCAATAAAAATCGCCAGTGATAGACGCCCCCGCCCGCCGCGATGTGCCAACCGCCGCGCATCGGCGCAGCCGGCGCTTCCTCCATAAGCTCTGCCGCTATGCTTCGGCTCCAGCGCCGATTTTAACCACTCCGCGCTTGAGTAAATGGCTCAGGATTACGTAGAGCACAGGAATGAAGAGCAGGTTGAGGACAGTGGAAAGCAACATGCCTCCAACAATCGTGGTTCCCACGGAGCGCCGCCCCAGCGAGCCGTAACCGGTGGCGAAGACCAGCGGCAGTACGCCGAGAATGAAGGCGAACGAGGTCATCAGGATGGGTCGCAGGCGTAGCTCCGCGGCTTCAATGGCGGCTTCGGTGATGGAGCGGCCCTTGCGGCGCAGTTGTTCGGCGAACTCGACGATCAAAATCGAGTTCTTCGCCGAGAGGCCGATGAGCATCACCAGCCCGATCTGACAATAGACGTCGTTGGAAAAGCCGCGCAGCGAGACCAGGCCCAGTGCGCCCAGCACCGCCATGGGCACGGCGAGGAGAATGATGAACGGAAGGGCGAAGCTTTCATATTGCGCCGAGAGGGTGAGATAGACAACCAGAATGCCGAGGCCGAAGATGATCGGCGCCTTGCCCGCGGATTCAATTTCGTCGAGGGTGAGGCCGGTCCACTGGAAGCCCATTCCGGGCATCATGTGCTGTCTGGCCAGTTGCTCCATTGCCGTCAAAGCCTGGCTGGAGCTGTAACCGGGCGCGGGCGAGCCGTCGATTTCCACGGCGCGGAAAAGATTGTAGTGGGTAATGACCGGCGGGCCCGAGCTTTGCGCCACGTTGACCAAGTTGTCGAGCGAAACCATCTGGCCGGAATCGGAACGCGCATAGTAACTGTGCAGATCGCCGGCATTCATGCGGAAGGGCTCGCCGGCCTGCACGTACACGCGATAAGTGCGGTTGTTGTAATCGAAATCGTTAATGTACTCCGAGCC
>JASHTU010000371.1 GCA_030040395.1 Acidobacteriaceae bacterium | reverse complement strand
TTAATTTCAATTCTGCCTATGGGAATGGTGGGAAATTCGTAAAGGCCCGCGCCGGTGGTCTTGGTCACCCAGGTGGTGCCCTGCTCCACGTCCCGCGCGGTGACGGTGGCGTTGGCGACCACGGACCCGGAGGCGTCGGTCACCAGCCCGGTAATCGATCCGGCAGCCTGCTGGGCCCACGCGGCCGGCAATGCTAGCATCAGGGCCAGAAAGCAGGCGCATCCGGCCGTTGCGAATAGAATTCGATGATTATGCTTCACTGGAACCTCCTCGAGTTCAGGTCTGATTGGTTGGTTCGCCTCCGCGGGGGACTCAAAAGCGAAGGGTAAAAATCGCCTCGCGGCGGCTCCGAAAAGATGCGGCCGGGAAGCGCTCGCTTTGGAAATTTCCCCTGCCCCGTGGGCTGTGCCGTCTGTAATCAGGGCAGAAACTGCCGAAATTCACAGACGCAGCCGACATCTGATCAAATTGCATCCAAATGCGCAACCTTTAGTATGCGAGGAATCTTACTCCAGGGTTTTTTAAATCGCAAGAGATAAAATGAAAAAAATGGAGGAAAACAATCAAGTTGTTGATTTATCAGTGAAAAGATTATAGATCTTTCCTGCAAATTCGTCCCGAAACCGCCCAGAAGACTTGAAATTCACTCCTGTTGGTTCCCATTTCCGGGAAGATCGGTTGAAAATCTAATTCTCGATCATAAACAAATAAATTGATCAATAATTGGCGCGTTTTCCGCAAATTTGGTGTATGCTTCTGAAATTGAGCTCGTTCGCCCGATTGCGGGGCCCGTTGCGAGTTTTTTCATCCACTCGAAGCTGGGCCTTTCATATCGGCCGCGATTCGCTCAACTCGGACATCGAAACACCCGGGATCACGGCCCTAATTTGATCCCTTTAACGGATCCTCTTAACGGATCTTGGCCGGCTCATTGACCGGCTTCGCTCATTCGCCGAGCCAAGCGCAACCGATAGCGAAGGGAAAGTCATTTGCAAGCGGCTCCGCATCCCTTTTTCGAGTTGTGCGTTGAAACTGTCGGGGCCGCGCGGGCAGCCGAGTCGGGCGGCGCCAATCGCGTCGAACTTTGTTCGCAGCGCGCTTGCGGCGGCATCACTCCTGACCCCGGCCTTTTCAAGGCGACTATTGCCGCCGTCTCCATTCCCGTCCTGGTGCTCATCCGTCCCCGGCCCGGCGATTTCGTCTTTTCGCCGGCCGAGTTCACGCAAATGCAGCGCCAAATTGACCAGGCTCGCACCGCCGGAGCCAGCGGCGTCGCCGTCGGCGTGCTGCGCTCCGATGGCCGCGTGGACGTGGCGCGGACCCGCCTGCTCGTCGAGCAGGCCCACCCCATGCAGGTCACCTTTCATCGCGCCTTCGACGAAACCGCCGACCTCGACCAGGCCCTCGATCGCATCGTCGAAACCGGGGTCGACGCCCTGCTCACCTCCGGAGGCGCCGCCGACGTGCTGACCGGAGCCGATTCCCTCGCCCATCTCGCCGGCCGCGCCGCCGGCCGCATCCATATTGTCGCGGGCGGCGGCTTGCGCCTCTCCAACCTGGTTCAGGTGGTGCGCCGCGCGCGCGCCTTCGCCCTGCACAGTTCGCTCAAGCGCGAAAACGGAGCCGCCGACGCCGCCACGCTGGAAGCTGATGTACGCACCGCCGTGCGAATCCTCAAGCAGGAACTCGACGACTTCGCTTCGGCCAGGATCACCCGATAATCCGCGGTTCCACGCGAAAAGAGGCAACTCGCTGATTTCAATGAAAAGCTTCCGCTGATGGAAAGCGCCAAGAAGAATGACAGCGTGTTTTTCCTGGATCCCTGGTGTTGAATTTCTTCACATCCGAAGTGGAAAATCTTATGCGATACGCGCCCGTACGAGGATTCATGCAGGATATTGGCCCTTTCTGATGCAATCGAAGGTCTCGAGGCACGCCACCCTTCTTCTTTCCTCGTTCTTTTGTTCCCCAGTCCCAGGTCCCTATTCCCTGTTCCCTAGGGTGTATCGACATATACGAGCGGGCAGCGACGGGAGCCATTTTTTCTCAGATCAAGGAGAGAGGAGCGACGCATACCGGGCGTCTGCTAGCGACGAACGACACAGAGATGAGGGAAAATGGCCCCGTCCCTCCGGGTTGCGGCGCAAATTGGGCCATACTTCGTTGTCGGCCTCGACCTTGGAGCCGCCAAAGCCTTCGGCCTCCGCCTCGTCTGGCCCAATTTTCGCTCGCAACGCTGCCCACCCGTATATGTCGATACACCCTAGTCCGTAGCCCTTTCGGCTACTCCAGGCGAGGGCCCGCTGGCATCCTCTACCCGCTCCAAAATGTGCCCCATCTTTTCCTGCTTGGTGCGCAGGTAGCGCTCGAAGCTCTCCTGCGGTTCGACTTCGGCGGAAACGCGCTCCACCACTTCAATCCCGGCCGCTTCGAGGGCGGCCACCTTGTCCGGGTTGTTGGTCATCAGCCGCACCTGCGTCACCCCCAGCATCTTCAGCGCCGCAGCGGGCAATTCGTAGCCGCGGCAGTCGGCGGCAAAGCCCAGCTCCTGGTTGGCTTCCACCGTGTCCAGCCCCTGATCCTGCAACTCATAGGCCTTGAGTTTGGCCATCAGCCCGATCCCGCGGCCCTCCTGCTGCTCGTAGAGCAGAATGCCCGCCCCCTCCACGCCGATCCGGCTCAACGCCAGCTCCAGCTGCAAACGGCAGTCGCAGCGCAGCGAGCCGAACACGTCGCCAGTCAGGCATTGCGAGTGGATGCGCACCACCGGCGGCGCAGAATGAATCTCGCCCATCACCAGCGCCACCAGGCTCTCCACTTCGCCCTTGGCTTCCTCGCAAGCGCCCGGCTCCGTTCGCACTCCCTCGAAGCCCAGGATGCGGAAGGCCCCCCAGCGGGTAGGAAAATCCGCTTCGGCAATCTTCTTCACCCTTTCCATTGCCATCCCTCCATTCTACGTTGGGCGCTAATTCCGGCGTTGACACCGCATCCTCATCGGCGATACCCCTCGGGAGAGGCCGCATCCGTGACCCTCTCCGCACAGATTCTCCCCGTCGAAGACGCCAGCGCGCTGGCTGCGGTGCGCACCCTGCTTGAGGAGTATTGGGCCTCCTTCGGTTTCACGCCCTGCTTCCAGAACTTCAGTGACGAGCTCGCCCGCCTGCCCGGCGCCTACGCTCCGCCTACCGGCCGCCTCGCGTTGGCTACCACCGACGGCCACCCGGCCGGCTGCATCGCCCTTCGCCGCGTGGATGCGCGCCGTGCGGAACTCAAGCGCCTCTACGTGCGCCCCGCGCATCGCGGTCGCGGCCTGGGCCGCGCTCTTCTCCAGTGGGCGATCAACCAGGCTGCGCCGCCGGCTACTCCGAACTGGTAGGCGACACCATGCCCGTCATGCGCGAAGCTCTCGCTCTCTACGATCGCATGGGATTCGAACCCGCCGAACCCTTCTCAGACGACCCCACCGCGGGTGCCATTTTCATGCGCAAATCGCTGTAGCTCCGCCATCTTCGATCCCGGTTCCCTGCTCCTGTGAACTGAGAACTGACAACTGATCCCTGATCCCTGCCTTTGCGGTACAGTGTTGGGGTGACCGACAAGCTCATCCTCATCACCATGCTGGTCAAGCTGGGGGTCATCGCGTCGGTGGCCAGCATCCTGGCGCGCGCCTCCAGCTTCCGGCGGCTTTTTTTCGCCGAACAGCGCCGTCCCCGCCAGACCTTGGCTCTGCTGGCCTTCTTCCTGGTCCCACTCACCCTCGGCGTGTGGATTCGCCTCACCGTGTCCAACTTCCTGGCCGCCGACATTTCCTTCTCCACCATCGTCCTGCTCGGCCTGCTCATCAGTCCGGCCTGGGCAATGCTTGGCGGCGTCGTCCTCTCCCTGCCCGCCATGCTGCACCACGAGTTCCTCACCCTCCCCTTCAACGCCGCACTTGGCCTCGTCGCCGGCGTGTTGGGCCGCGTGGTCGCCAAAGAGGAGATCTGGGCCTTTACGCCGTTCGTTGACCTCAGCCTTTACCGCTGGGTGCGCGGCCGCCTGCGCCGACCTCGCATCGAGCACCAGCTTCTCTTGCTCATCGTCATCGCGGGGGCTGAAGCCGTCTGCGACACTCTGGCGCACGCCTTTCCTCACCGCCTCTTCGCTCTCACCACCAATACCCTCTGGCTGCAGGCCCTGGTGTGGCTCAGCGCGCCCATCACCGTGGGCGTCGCCCTCAAGGTGTGGAATGTCCTGCGCGTGGAAATGACCCTCGAAGACCAGAAACGCCTCCTCCTCGAAGCCCGCCTCGACGCCCTGCAACGCCAGATCAATCCCCACTTCCTCTTCAACACCCTCAACTCCATCGCCTCGCTGGTGCGCATCCGCCCCGAACTCGCCCGCGAAATGACCGTCAAGCTGGCCAACATCCTCCGCGCTCTGCTCAAGGACCACGACAGCTACATCCCCTTTCGCGACGAGCTCAAATTCACTGACGATTACCTGGACATCGAGGTGGTGCGTTTCGGCCCCGACAAGCTGCGCATCGAAAAACAAATCGACCCCCGCACCCTCGAAGTTCTCGTGCCCAGCATCCTCCTCCAGCCCCTGATTGAAAACAGCATCAAGCACGGGCTGGAGCCGCGCATCCACGGCGGCGTCGTCACCCTGCGCAGCCGCATGGAAGGCGACCGCATCCTCATCGAAGTCGCCGACGACGGCGTCGGCATGGGCAATCGTCCCCCCTCCGCTTTGCGCAGCAACGGCGCCGGCATCGGCATCCGCAACGTCCAGGAGCGGCTTGAGGTCCTCTACGGCAACCGCGCCCGCTTCGACGTGGTCAGCAACCCCGGCCGCGGCACCCTCATCTCCATCCAGATTCCGGCCGTCCTGCGATCCACCCAGTGACCCGCGAAAGGTACAGGCTCCAGCCCCTCGATTTAGCGGCCCAAAATCAATGGGCATTTTGCCGCGGAACCGTGGACTGGGCTCAAAATGACCCACCACCTTCTTCCGAAATGCACCGCCGTTCGCGGTATCCTCAAGGCATGGTGCGCTTCACGGTGCTTGCCTCAGGGTCGAAAGGCAACTGCACGGCCGTATCCGGTGGCCGCACTCGCATCCTTGTCGACGCCGGCCTGAGCTCCCGCGAGCTCTTCCGGCGCATGAAGCTGGCTGGCGAAGATCCCGAGACCCTCGACGCCATCGTCATCACCCATGAGCATCAGGATCACATCAACGGTCTCGCCATCACCGCGCGCCGCCTCGGCATCCCCGTCTACTTTACTGAGGCTACCCATCGCGCCTGGATGCGCTGGCTCACCCCGCGCCGGCAGATGACCTACGCGCAATGGATGGAGCAGTGCCGCAAGCAGGCCGCCGAACGCCAGGCGGAAGCCAATGTTTCCACCCTGGAAGGCGAAGCCGACGAGCCGGAACCCGGGACCCGCCCCGCGGAAAGCCGGCCGGACCCCACCGCCCCCGCCGCATCGGCCACCGTCTCTGCGGCGTCCCCTCCACCGCCCCCCGCCCTCCCCGAAGACGATCCGCGCAAAAATGACCCCAATTGGCTTCCCGCCGTCGAATACTTTCAGGCCGGTCAGCCCTTCGCCATCGGCGATATCGATCTCAGCCCTTTCACCATTCCCCACGACGCCGCCGACCCGGTCGGCTTCGTCTTCCGCGCCGAGGGCGTGCGTATGGCCCTGGCCACCGACCTCGGCTATATCCCCCCCAATGTCAAGGCCCAGTTCAAGGGCGTGGACCTGCTCCTGCTCGAATCCAACCACGACCTAGAAATGCTCCGTGATGGACCCTACCCCTGGTCCGTCAAGCAGCGCGTGCTTTCCCGCGTCGGCCATCTTTCCAACGAGGCCGCCGCCGACTTCCTCTGCCACAATTACGACGGCCAGGCCGCTTACATCATCCTGGCCCACCTGTCTGAGAGCAACAATCTGCCTGAGTTGGCGCGGATCACCGCCGAGCGCGCCTTGAACGGCCACGCCAGCCTCCTGGCCAATCGTCTGCTCATCGCCGGCCAGCATGAGCCGCTTGCTGCCATCGACTTTTAGTAACTGGATTCCCTTGCGGCAATTTGGGAACCAAATTTCAAAATTTGGCAAAAATGGTATTACAATGGTAAGTCACGGACATGGGTTGCGTTCCTGCGTGAGGGTGCGCCGCACGGCGCGCCAGCAAGGAAACGGGGCGCGGGACACTGAAACCGTTCACCACTGCGAAGCATCCCAAAATATGTGGCCCCTCGATAGCCATTCTCGTTTTCGCGGAAGCACTGAGGTTGAGGCAAATTTCTTCGCAAGATGAGGTTTTTATGGCGAACACCCGATGCACCGACCGAGTGATAGGCGCCATCCTGGCGAGTTGGCGTTACGATATCTCGGGCCTCTCCCCCGAGATGCGCAAAGATTACGAAAACCACCTCGCCGAGTGCGCCCGTTGTAGCGCCCGCCAAAGTTTTCACCGTAGCCTGGACGCCACCCTGGCCATCCTCACCTCTCTTTCCGCTCTCTTCTTTCTCTTCGCGTTGGCTGTCGTCAAGCACATCCGGCCTCTGGAGCACATGGCCTTCAAAATTCTCGGCCTTGACATCTACGACATGCACCACATGCTCATCTCCGCGGGCTTCGCAGGACTTGGCTTCTCCATCATCGCCCTGGCCCTGGTGCTCATGGCTACTCCCGCGCCCGCCTATCTGGGCGGCATCGCCGCCGAGCGCGCTCGCCTCATCGAAGAGCACCTCCCCGCGCGCATCAAATCCCTGCGCCTGCGGTAATGCCCATCCGGCGTCCCAAGCGCCAAGGCCTCTCAAGCGGGAAGCTTTTTTGTCCCGCGATGCAAAGCTAACGGCATAAAGTCACACGTCCTTTGGCTAATGCTTCTGCAGCCAGCCCGCTCGGTTAAGGTTGTTCTCTGGTAGCATATCGCTGTGCCTACATGCAGCTGCGGAAGGCGAGCTGACCTCCAGGCCAGAGATGGCCCATCTCTTTGTATGCAATGTTGGGTGGAGTACCAGCTAGCCATGAACGAAACCATGGCGATGCAGGCTTCATTGTTGAACCACTTGCTCGACGAAATGGACTGGATGGTCGGGCTGCCGGTGAAGAGTCCTCGAATTCAACTTCCACAAAGAGCGATAATAAACGCGCCTGTCGATATGAGTACAACGAACAATATTCGCGTGGGGTCTGGAAGCCAAGTCGGGCAGATCAATGCTGGTGCGATTGTCTTCCTTGACCGCTGCGTCACGACTCTAAATGGACGTCAAGAATCGAAGCAACTCGCCAAGGCGCTTCAAGAGTTCGCCCAACGCGTCGTGGATAGCCAGGAGCTTTCCGCTGACTCGCAAAGGCAAACTCTCGACCTGCTTAAATTCCTTATGGAGCAGGCGTTCTCAAAGGAACGCAACAAATCTCTGATTCGCGCAGCGATCCAAGGCATCGGTACACTCGTGAGCGCAGCCGGCGTTATCGTTCCGCACTGGAACCAGCTCAAATCGATCCTGGAGCGGATCATTGGTTGAGGGCAAACCAGTGGCTTGCCGCCCTTCCTAGAGCCACCCCAACATGAAGCTATTTCGCCAGCGCCACGCGCAAGTCCCCGCCCGTCATCTCCTTCGGCAGCCCGAGTTGCAGCAGGTTCAAGAGCGTCGGTGAAATATCGCGCAGCGATCCATCCGTTCGCAGCCGGTAGTGGCTCGCCTCTTCGCTCACGTAAATCAAGGGAACCGGGTTGGTGGTGTGTGCCGTGTGCGGCCCGCCCGTCGCCGCATCCACCATCGTCTCCGCGTTGCCGTGGTCGGCCGTAATCAGCCAACTCCCGTTGTTCTCCTTTACCGCCTTATAAATCCGTCCCAACTGCGCGTCCACCGCTTCGACGGCTTTGATCGTCGGCTCCAGCTTGCCTGAGTGCCCCACCATGTCCGCGTTGGCAAAGTTCACCACAATCAAATCGAACGCCGTGTCGTTCACCGCCTTCACCACCGCGTCGCCAATGGCCTCGGCCTGCATCTGCGGAGCTAGGTCGTAGGTAGCCACCTTGAGCGACGGAATCAGAATCCGCTCCTCGCCGGCAAACGGCTTCTCCACCCCACCATTGAAAAAATACGTCACATGCGCGAACTTCTCTGTCTCCGCCACGCGCAGATTGCGCAAGTGATGCGCAGCCAGCACGTTGGCCAGAATGTTATCCAGCGATTCCGGGGGAATAATCACCGGCAGCTCGTACAGTTTGTCGTACTGCGTCATGCCCAGGTAGTCGAGCTGCTTCGGAATCGCCGCTCGCGGAATGGTTGCGTCCAGCGCCTCCCATCCCTCCAGGTCGCGCCCGCCCTGCTGGTTCAATCCGCTCTCCCGCGCCAGCACCCGCGTAATCTGCCGCGCGCGGTCGGCGCGAAAGTTGAAGTTGATGCACACATCCTCGTCGCGAATCCGCCCCGCCGGTTTGCCCGCCCCATCCGTCACCACAAACGGAACCAGAAACTCATCCGTCGTGCCGCTGTTGTAGCACTCCTTGATGCGCGCCACGGCGTTCGCATACGCTCCACCCTCGGCCTTGCCGTTCACCATGGCGTCGAAGGCCTTGCGCTCCCGCTCCCAGCGCTTGTCGCGGTCCATCGCATAGTAGCGCCCGTTGACGGTGGCCACCTTGCCCACGCCATACTCGCGCATCTTCTGCTCGAGCTGCGCAATGTAGCCCGCGCCCGACGTGGGCAGCGTGTCACGCCCGTCCATGAACGCGTGCACCAACACCCGCTCCACGCCGAACTCCCGCGCCACGCGCAGCAGCGCGTACAAATGCTCCTGGTGCGAGTGCACGCCGCCATCCGACACCAGCCCCAACAGGTGCAGTTGCCGCCCGCCCTCGCGCGCCCGCTGCATCGCCGTCACCATCGCCGGAATCCGCCCGAACTCGCCCGACGCAATCAGTGCATCGATGCGCGTAATGTCCATCTGCACAATGCGCCCCGCGCCGATGTTTAAATGGCCCACTTCGCTGTTGCCCATTTGCCCGTCAGGCAAGCCGACAAAGTGTTCTGAAGCCCGAATCAGCGTGTTGGGAAACTCGCTGAGCAGCTTGTCGTAAGCCGGCTTGCGGGCCAGCGCGATGGCGTTGTTTTGGGTTTCAGGCCGATATCCCCATCCATCGAGAATTGTTAGTACAAGAGTGTGCTTAGGCACGAAAAAATACCTCGAAATGACGAAATAAATCGATGGGCTCGTTATTCAGAATAAACTGCGAAGGGGCGATGGGGTGTGGAGGATGTCCCGCAGCCAGTTGAAAGTGGGGAGCGGCGGTTAGGTTGATGTTACTACGCCGCCTTCTTGCTGGCAGTCGCAGTCGGGTTGAGTATTGCTTCCAGCGCCCATAGATCTTTGTGCCCCATGATGCGCTTGAAGTGCTTTTCTGTTCTGAGAAAGGCGGAAGCCATCCAGCGCAACACCATCTTTCCGTT